>JAKEEN010000245.1 GCA_022616575.1 Flammeovirgaceae bacterium | reverse complement strand
TTTTCAATGTCAGGGTTAATCCTGACAATGCTGACGATACAGTCAGCATTCGTCACCCTTCGGGCAAAATTGTCATTCCTAATGACAATTTTGGGATTAAAAATCGGATTTTATCAGTTAAAATCCTAAGACTGGCAAGGGTCGAAAAATAGGGAGGGCCGAAAACTAAAAATGCCGCAAGATTTTGCGGCATTTCTTCATATACATTAGAAACAATCTTAACAATATTCTTCGAATACTTCGACCAGATGCTGACCGATCATTTGTGCATTACGTCCTTCAATGTGATGACGCTCTACAAAATGAACAAGCTCTCCGTCTTTAAACAAAGCAATAGATGGCGAAGATGGTGGATAGGGTAATGTATATTCCCTTGCCTTAGCTACCGCTTCTCTATCTACGCCTGCAAAAACCGTGGTGAGATGCTCAGGTTTCTTCGGTGAGTTTTGCAATGCCCATTTAATACCCGGGCGTGCGGCACCGGCTGCACAACCGCAAACAGAATTAATAACCAATAGGGTAGTTCCTTTCTGGTCTTTTAATTCGCTGTCAACTTCTTCCGGAGTTTTTAATTCTTTAAAGCCCGCAACCGTCAGGTCGGTACGCATGGGGGCTACTAATGGTTCAGGATACATATCAATTTCACATTTAAAATTTCAGGTTCAAAATTAGCTTTCTCATTATTCAAACTCAAGACTTTCGATTTCGGTTCATTTGAAATCCGAAATTTTGAATTTGAAATTGGTTACATAAAACCTAATTCAAGTTTTGCCGCT
This sequence comes from Flammeovirgaceae bacterium, assembly GCA_022616575.1. Classification (GTDB taxonomy): domain Bacteria; phylum Bacteroidota; class Bacteroidia; order Cytophagales; family Cyclobacteriaceae; genus JAKEEN01. The sequence goes on along the minus strand of JAKEEN010000245.1, from coordinate 3,755 downwards.
TCACTCATCATATCTTGTGAATAAGGCGGATCAAAAGTGATCTCTACCTTCACATCATTTACGCCTTCAATGGCCTTAATTTTCTGCTCCACTTCACCCGGTATGCTCTCTGCTGAAGGACAAGAAGGAGAAGTGAGTGTCATTAAAACATGCACATTATTAATCGGGAAAACATTCACTTCGTATATCAACCCCAACTCATAAATATCAACCGGTATTTCAGGATCATAAACCGACTTGAGCGCAGCTAGCACCTGGTCCCTCAGATTAGGGATAGTTGCAGTTTCAACGGTTTTATTTTCTGTTTGCTCACTCATGACCTCACCGCCTGTTGCGTTTTAAATGCCAGGGCGTATAATTTCATTTGTTTGATCATGGCTGCGAATCCATTCGAGCGCTGAGTCCCAATGAACCGCTCCATACCAATTTTCTGCATGAAGTACAGATCGCTGCTTAATATTTCTTCCGGGGAATGATTATTAAAAATCCTGACCAACAAACTGACAAGGCCTTTTGTGATGGCGGTATTGCTGTCTGCCGTAAAGTAAATTTTATCATCCTCCAATTTTGCCGTCAACCATACTTTCGACTGGCAACCCTTTACAATATTATCTTCAGTCTTGTCCGTTTCTGGCATCTCCGGAAGTTTTTGTCCTACCTCCATAATGTAAAACACAGTCATCTCCATGTCTCCATCGAGCAGGGAGAATTCGCTGATAATTTCATTTTGAAGTTGGTTGATGGTCATTTGAAAACTACTTTTTCAAGTTCCTTTACTCTTTTATCAAGTTCAGCAATTTGATCGACCTTGTCGGCTAATTTAAAAATGGCCCTTGTGTTTTCGACAGTTTGAATATTTAATTTACCAAGCTCTCTAACTACTGTATCTAACTCTTTTTCAACATGACCAAGCCTTTGATTGGATTCTCCTTGAGCCTCAACCATTTTATCTAACCGTATTAAGGCCTCTGCCAGAAGTTCTGCAGTTCTATCTGAATTTTCCATGGTATTATTTACTCATGAAATTAATAATTCTCTTCAATCCCTCCGCTAATGAATCAATTTCCTCTTTTGTATTATAAACAGCAAATGATGCGCGCACAGTTCCTTCAATGCCAAAGCGGTTCATCAGGGGTTGTGTGCAATGGTGCCCGGTGCGTACGGCCACACCGCGTGCATCCAGCATTTGTCCGATGTCGAAGGGGTGGATGCCATCAATCGTAAAAGAAACAACACTTACCTTATTTTCAGTAGTGCCATAAATTTTCACACCCTTTAAAGCTGATATTTTTTCAGTAGCATAAACAAGCAGCTCGTGTTCATGAGCAGCCATATTTTCACGGCCAAGACCTGTAATAAAATCCATGGCATACTTGTAAGCAACTACATCGGCAATGTTCGGAGTACCCGCTTCAAATTTGTAGGGAAGATCATTATAGGTTGTTTTCTCAAAGGTTACTTCTTTGATCATTTCACCGCCACCATGATAAGGCGGCATTTTCTCCAGGAGGAATTTCTTTCCGTATAGGATTCCGGCACCGGTAGGCCCATACATTTTGTGAGACGACAAGCAATAGAAATCGCAATCCAGAGCTTGTACATCGATTTGTAAATGGGCCCCGGCCTGTGCACCATCTATAAGAACAAGCGAACCTGTATCGTGAGCAAGGTTAATGATTTCTTCAACAGGATTAATAACACCTAAACTGTTCGAAGCATGGTTAACCGCAACGAGCTTCGTTTTAGTGGTCAATAATTTTTTGAATGCGGCAATATCAAGTTCACCCGAATCCTGCACCGGAATTACTTTCAAAACCGCCCCGGTCGTTTCGCAGGCTAATTGCCACGGAACAATATTGGAGTGATGCTCTAATCCAGAAATAATTAATTCATCGCCTGTCTTTAAAAATGCCTTTGCATACGAGTTAGCAACAAGGTTTATTCCCTCGGTAACACCGCGTGTAAAAATGATTTCCTCTGCAGAAGCTGCGTTGATGAATTCCCTGGCAGTTTCTCTTGTTTGCTCGTAGGCCCTGGTTGCTTTCTCAGCTAATGTGTGAATTCCACGGTGAATATTGGCATTGTAGCCTGAATAATAATTCACCAGCGCATCAATAACAACTTTCGGTTTCTGACTTGTGGCGGCACTATCAAAATAAACCAAAGGGTGACCATTCACCTGTTGATGTAAAACAGGAAATTGTTCCCTTATTTTTTTAATATCAATAGGCGAAGTAGCGACCTTCATTTTTAAAATCTTTCGTGTAGTTGTACATTGACTAACTCTTCCACATACTTTCTAAGAACAGCATTCTCAATTTTTTCTACTACTTCTCCGGCAAAAGCATCCAGCAACAAAGCCTGCGCTTTATCCCGATCAATGCCCCTGGTTTGCAAATAGAACAGCGCCTCATCATCTAACTGACCGGATGTGCAGCCATGAGAACATTTCACATCATCAGCCCAAATCTCAAGTTGTGGTTTTGTATTTACGGTGGCCTTATCAGAGAGAATAATGTTTCTGTTGGACTGAAAGGCATTTGTTTTTTGAGCCTGCGGACGAACAAAAATCTTTCCGTTAAAAACACCTTTAGAAGATTCGCTCATCACACCTTTATATAATTCGTTGCTTTGTGAGTTTGGTTTTTTATGATCAACAACGGTGTGATTATCTGCCAGCGTTTCCCCGGTTAGCAAATACAAACCATACATGTGAGAATCGCAGCCTTCACCATCGATGGCCAGGTGTAAATTATTTCGAACAGCCCTTCCTTCTAAAGTAATGGTGAAACAGTTTACACGACTATTCGATGCCTGGTGAATGTTTGTATGATTGAATTGAATTCCTGTCGAATTCTTTTGAATGCAGGAATAGGTGAGTCCTGCATCTTCTTTCACAATAATTTCGTTCACATGATTGATGAATGAAACATCGTTTCCAATAGAATCATGCTTTTCTATCACGGACACTTCAGAACCATTGCCTAAAAAAATCAAGTTGCGGTTGATGGCAACACTTTTTTGATTTTGGGTATCTGAAATGTGATAAAGGACAATGGGTTTGGAAAGTCGCACCTGATCTGCAATTGATATAACGACTCCATCAGTGAAGTAGGCTGTATTCCAGGCAAGGAATGGATCCCTGGATGCATCTGCCAATTCTCCTAACTGATTCAGAATTTCTGAATTCTGTTCAAGTGCGGTTCTTATTGAAGTAATCTCAAGGTCGGTTGATGCAAATGAAGAAAGAGATTCGATAAATTCTCCATTCACAAACACTAACTCATAAGCATCAAGCCCTTTAATCCTATATGGATCAATCGATGTAAGTGTATTTTTTGAATCGGAGCTAAAGGACTCAAACGATTTTTCAAGATAGCGGGTGAGGGGAGTGAATTTATATTCCTCCGTCTTTGAATGGGGCAGGCCCTGTTTTCCGAATGCTTCTTTAGCTTCAAGGCGCAATTTGTAAAGAGCATCTTGGCTCAGTTCTTCTGAAGTTATCCGATCGATCAAATTGCTTTGTGTTACAACATTCATGCAAACAAATTAAACGGTCTCAACTTCTTCTTTGATCCAGTCGTATCCCTTAGCTTCAAGTTCTAAGGCCAAAGCTTTTGTTCCCGACTTCACAATTTTTCCTTTATAAAGAACATGAACAAAATCAGGCACAATATATTCGAGCAGTCGCTGGTAGTGTGTAACTACGATGATCGCATTATTTTTTGAGCGCAGTTTATTGACACCGTTGGCTA
>JAKEEN010000034.1 GCA_022616575.1 Flammeovirgaceae bacterium | reverse complement strand
TGCTGGAAATGCCACCTTCATTAAGTCAGGGCGTTGGGTCATCGTTGCGCCTACCAATAATCCTCCGTTTGAGCCACCGGCAATGGCGAGGTATTCTGACGAAGTGTACTTTTCTTGGATAAGATATTCTGCCGCAGCAATAAAATCATCAAACACATTTTGCTTTTTCATTTTAGTGCCGGCCTCGTGCCATTCTTCTCCGTACTCCCCACCACCGCGCAAGTTAGGCTGTGCGTAGATGCCACCATTTTCAAGCCAGGCTATACGCGATGAGCTGAAGCCGGGAGAAAGCGTAATTCCAAAACCACCATAGGCATAAAGCCACGTTGGATTTTTACCATTGAGTTCAATGCCTTTTTTGTGAACGATGAACATCGGGATTTTTGTACTGTCTTTACTGAGATAGAAAACCTGCTTGGTCTCATAGTCATCTGGTTTGAAATCCACATTGGGGTTTTCATAGAGCGTTGACTTACCAGAAGCGATTTCATACTTAAAAATAGAGGTCGGATAGGTAAACGAAGTGAACGAATAGAAAATCTCTTTGTCATCCGTGCGGCCACCACCCCAGCCTGTAGATCCAATGCCTGGTAATTCCACCTCGCGTTCAAACTTCCCTTTCATATCGTACTGCTTGATTTGGGATTTTACATCCACCGTATATTCGGCAAACAATTTGCCTCCTGCCGTACCCGCGTTGAGCACATTTTCTGTTTCCGGAATTACATCTTTCCAGTTTTCACTATTGGGTTTTGATAAATCTGTTTCAACCACCCGTGTATTGGGCGCATCCAAGTCAGTCTGAATTAATAATCGGGTGCCCTCATTGGCTAACACAAAATGAGAATGATCGAAATTATTCACAATGGAGGTGAGTTCTCCTTTCGGATTCGTTAAATCTTTGATGTAAAGTTCATTGCCATACGTTGTATTGGCTGCCGTTACAATCAGGAACCGTTCATCTTCTGTCAGGTAGGCGCCAATGTACCTGCGAGGATTTTTATCACCACCAAAAACAAGAACGTCTTGAGTTCGGGGCGTTCCTACTTTGTGAAAGAAGAGCTTGTGGTTTTGTGTTTTAGCAGAGAGCTGGCTGCCTTTGGGCTTATCATAGGTGCTGAAGAAAAATCCTTCATTGCCTTTCCATGCAATGCCACCGAATTTAATATCCTCTATGGTATCTTCAACCACTGTCTTATCAGAAGTTTTGATGACAATGGCATCGGTCCAATCTGCACCACCACGTGAAATTCGATAGGCAGCCATAGATCCGTCATTCGAAAAAGAAATACCGGCTAAACGTGTAGTTCCATCTTTGCTAAACGTATTCGGGTCAAGAAAAACTTCAGGCATTCCGTCAATTCCTTTTTTACGGTAAAGTACACTGTGATTTTGCAGCCCTTCATTTCGATAATAATAGTAGTAATCGCCTTCTTTAAACGGAGCACTTAACTTTTCATAATTATTAAGAGCTTCCAGGCGTTGCTTCAATTTCCCGCGATATGGAATGTTATCCAGATATGCAAAGGTCACATCATTCTGTGCCTTTACCCAATCCGCTGTTTCTTGTGTGGTATCATTCTCCAGCCAACGATAGGGATCGGCAACAGCCACGCCAAAATAAGTATCAACAGTGTCTACTTTTTTGGTGACGGGATATTTAAAATCTACCTTTTGCTCTTTGGTTGCACACGACCAAAATATCAAAAGCGTAATGCAGAACGTTAATAGTGATTTGCTTTTCATGTGTAATTAAAATTTGGAAAGAGTCTTGAAATTTAACTTATAATGAGTAACTAAGTCTCGCGAAAACTAACTGCCTTTTAAAGTGGGATGTGATGTGCGGTAACTTTTCTTCTTTAACCATGTTATTTACTTATGCAGCGGACATCTCTTCAACTCTTGATCAGTACGGGTGCCTTAGTCGCAGTGCTCCTGACAAACATCCTGGCTAATAGCTTACCCATTAATGGGCTTACAACGCGCGAAATTTCAGCCTTATACCCCAGCTTGTTTACCCCTGCCGGCATTACCTTTTCGATCTGGGGATTCATCTATTTGTTTCTGATCGGATTTATTGCGATGCAATGGATGAAGAAAGAAATACAGGTACCCGAACAACTCTCCAAACTATTTTGGCTAACCTGCCTTTTTAACGTGACGTGGATTTTATCGTGGCATTATTTGTTGCCGGGTTTATCAGTACTCATTATGTTCATGCTGTTGGTAGCATTGGTTAAAATTTTCCTTATCGAGCGTGAAATGAAATTCACCACATTCGTTGAAAGAGCATTCATTCGCTTTCCTTTCACTCTTTATTTTGCTTGGATTTGCGTTGCTACGATGGGTAACATTGCAGCATTTTTGTTATCAGTAGGCTGGGATGGTGGATTTTTTACTGAAGGCACATGGACGGTAATGATGATGATGGCCGTTACCGGTCTTTCCCTTTATATTATGCTGCGCTTCCATGCTCAATTTTTTTGCATAGTAATTATCTGGGCACTGTTCGGGATATTTCTACGCTGGACTCATACCGAGCACCGGGCATTGGCTAATGCTGCCATGGCCATGATTATCGTCAATGCTGTTATGCTTTTGTACTCCGTCAGAAAACAATTGCTGCGTTATGTCGGCCTTACTGAGGGGTAGCCTTGATTTACAATTTAAGATTAACGATCAACGATCAACGATTAACGATTAACTTCTGCCCCGCCAAAAGCACGATTAACTGATAACTTTAAACCCGGTATACTCCCAAAGTACCTTCGGAATGGTGATCCCATCTTTAGTTTGATTGTTTTCAAGAATAGCCGCTACTATTCTGGGCAACGCCAGTGCACTTCCGTTGAGGGTGTGTAGTAATTGAGTCTTTCCTTCTTTGTTTTTATAACGAAGCTTCAGGCGGTTAGCTTGAAACGTTTCAAAATTGCTGACAGAGCTTACTTCGAGCCAACGTTTTTGTGCGCCCGCATAAACTTCCAAATCGTACGTCATGGCTGAGTTAAAGCCCATATCGCCACCACAGAGTAACAATTTACGATAAGGCAGTTCCAGTTTTTCTAAAAGACCTTGCACGTAAGCGCACATTTCATCAAGCGTAGCATAAGACTCTTCCGCTTTTCTGATCTGCACAATTTCGACTTTATCGAATTGATGGAGTCGGTTAAGTCCTCTGACATGCGCACCCCAACTTCCAGCTTCCCGTCTGAAACAGGGTGTGTAGCCAACGTTTTTAATGGGCAGATTATCTTCTTGTATCATTACATCGCGATAGAGATTAGTAATCGGAACTTCGGCTGTTGGGATTAGGTAAAGTGCATCTGCTGTAACATGGAACATCTGCCCCTCCTTATCAGGAAGCTGACCAGTTCCATAGCCCGAAGCTTCATTCACTACAATGGGTGGTTGAATTTCAAGGTATCCTTGCTTCTCGGCTTCACTTAAAAAAAAATTGATAAGTGCGCGTTGCAGTTTAGCGCCTTTTCCTTTGTAAACCGGAAAGCCCGCGCCTGCAATCTTATTTCCGAGATCAAAATCAATGATGTCATACTTCTTGATGAGTTCCCAATGAGGCAACGCATCATCGCTAAGAGTAGGAATAGATCCATACTCATAAACATTGAGATTGTCATCGGCACCTGCACCCGCTGGGACTTTTTCGGCCGGCACATTTGGTATTCTATATAAGTGTTGAGTTAACTTTTCTTCAAAGCTTGTCAACTCGGTTTCAAGTGATTTGATCTTGTCCTTGTCATTGGCAACAGCCTGACGGAGAGAAGTTGCTTCACCGGCTTTGCCGGCTTTCATTAACTCACCGATTTTTTTTGAGTCAATATTGGATTGCGCCTTTAATTCGTCAAGAGTTTTTTGAGTTTCTCTGCGTTGTGAATCAAGTTGAAGGGCAGTATCAACAAGTTGCTCAGCATCTTTCAGGTTTCTTTTTTGAAGGCCTGCAATAACTTGTTGACGTTGCTCACGTATAATGGTTAACTGAAGCATCGATTCTGTGATTTAGGCGTCAAAAATAGCCTATTTTTTCAAGTGAGAATTTGTTTTCAGGGTAAATTAGCCTATAATTGCAACATCGTACGGCAATTCAAAAGCCGATAGTCATATAAATCCTGTTTTCTTACTGAGTTAAAATTTTTCTAAGACCCCCGTTTTATTGATTCTTTAATACAGATTAAAAGCACCCGCTAACTTCTTTTTAACAAAATTCTAATTTCTAATAACCTACCATGTACACAATTGACGATTTGAATGTCAGGCTACTTTCTGAATTGAAAGACATTGCTGAAGCGATGGGCGTAAAAAATGCCAAGAAGCTTTCGAAGCAAGAACTGGTCTATAAAATTCTTGACCAGCAAGCCATTACCGGGGAAGCTCCAGCCTCAAAAAATTCTTCCACGCCAGAACCAGAACGTGTTATGCGCCCGCGCAGACGAGAAAATGTAGCGCCAGCAAAACCTGAAGCTAAAGATCTTTCAGCAGATGAATTATTGAGTTCAATTAATGCTGAATTAGAAACTACGGTTCCCAGCTTTGATGAACCGCGTGAATCAATCACATCTGCCGAAATAACAGAACAGCAGGTGAGGCCTGTAGTGCGCGAAGAGCGTCAACCACAACCTCAACGCCCGTCTATTCGCGAATTTGACGGGGCCATTTCGAATGAAGGGGTACTCGAAATTATGCAAGATGGCTACGGTTTCCTCCGTTCGTCAGATTACAACTACCTCGCATCACCCGATGACATTTATGTGTCTCCGTCCCAGATAAAACTTTTTGGCCTAAAGACTGGGGATACCGTAAAAGGCTCCATCCGTCCGCCAAAAGAAGGCGAAAAATATTTTGCCTTATTAAAAGTTGAAAGCGTAAATGGTAAGACCACCGAAGAAATCCGTGACCGGGTTGCGTTTGAATATTTAACACCGCTTTTCCCGGAAGAAAAATTGAGACTCAGTACCACGCATGATAACATGTCTACCCGTATCCTTGACTTGTTTTCACCAATCGGTAAAGGGCAACGGGGTATGATTGTAGCCCAGCCTAAGACCGGTAAAACCGTGTTGCTGAAAAATATTGCCAATGCCATTGCAGAAAATCATCCGGAAGTGTACCTGATCGTTTTACTGATCGATGAGCGTCCGGAAGAAGTGACTGACATGGCCCGTAGCGTGAAGGCAGAAGTAATTGCCTCAACATTTGATGAGCAGGCTGAACGCCACGTAAAGGTTTCGAGCATTGTATTAGAAAAAGCAAAGCGCATGGTAGAATGCGGTCATGATGTGGTAATCCTTCTCGATTCAATCACCCGTCTTGCCCGTGCATACAATACAGTTGTTCCATCATCCGGAAAGATTCTTTCAGGTGGTGTGGATGCTAATGCACTTCACAAGCCCAAGCGTTTTTTTGGTGCAGCCCGTAATATTGAAAATGGGGGGTCGTTGACCATCATTGCCACAGCGCTTATTGAAACAGGCTCCAAGATGGATGAAGTAATCTTCGAAGAATTTAAAGGAACCGGTAACATGGAACTGCAGCTTGACCGCAAACTCTCCAATAAGCGTGTGTACCCGGCTATCGATGTGCCTGCCTCAGGTACAAGACGCGAAGATTTATTGATGAAGGAGGAAGAATTGCAACGCGTTTGGATCTTGCGCAAGTTTATGAGCGACATGAATTCAAATGAAGCGATGGAATTCCTGCTTAGCAGAATGAAAGGAACACGCAACAACGAGGAGTTCCTGCTATCAATGAATGGCTAAATGATAATTTCTTACATAAGAAAGGTGCGGTACGAAGCCGCGCCTTTTTTACTTTATAAGGCTCTATATTTTTTGTAGCTTAGTACGCCTTCAAACCTTGAGTCAAAAAAGAGCGATACAATTCCTGATCCTTATAGCAGTCATGATGCTGCGCGGATTGGCTTATGGCCAGACCAGGGAAATTGATAGTCTTGAGAACCTGCTAAAGACATCCCTGCCAGATACTCAGAGGCTCAAAGTGATCAATCATGTTGTTTACTATTACAATGATATGAATAGTAAGCGGGCTACCGAGTTATCCGCTGAGGCGATGACGCTCATCAAGGGGACTACTAATAAATTCGATATAGCCAACGCATACATTAACAGAGCACTTTCAGATGAATCAAACGGTCTCTACTTGTCCAGCCTGTCAAATAATTTCAAGGCCTATTCAGTTTTTGAAAATATGAGTGACAGCGCAGGACTTTCGGCCTGCCTCAATAACATCGGTGTTGTTTACAATCAATTGGGCGATTACAGTATGGCAGTCTATCATTTATTAAGAGCCATCGAAATTGATGAGTTGCGACATGATACGTTGAGTGCCGGTCTTGATTACATTAACCTGGCCGAGGCATATTTTGAAGCCAACAACTATCCGGAAGCGATTACGTGTGCAAAAAAAGCTTTTCACGATTTAGGAACCATGCGCGACTTTTATAGCCAAGGGTACGCAGCCGAAACACTGGCCTTGATTCTGATCGAGATGAATAAATTGGATTCTGTTCGGTATTACATCCGTCTGTCTCAGGATGTGGGTACTAAATACCACAGCGAGTATCTCGTGCATCGCAATGATGGCCATCTCGGAAAATTGTTTTTGAAATTGGGTCAGTACGACAGTTCAAAATTTTATCTGCAAAAAGTAATTGGTGAAAGTGCCGGTAAACATTACTCAGACGTGCTGATACCTGCCATGACAAACCTGGCTCGCTGCTACATTATTGAAAAGAATTATTCGCAGGCTGAAAAAGTGGCAACAGAATCGCTGGCGATGAGCAAAGGTATTAAAAATAAGCATGCAGCGATTGAGAGTATTGGAGTATTGGTAGAAATTTCACGAAAGCTGGATAAGCCAGCTGTATCTTACCAATATCTTAGTATGGCCACACAATACAAAGACACACTTATTGATCAGTTGCAAAAAGGAAGCATTGAGGCAAAAGCCTTTGATATTAAACTTGATAAAGAACGAAGGGCCCGATTGAAGGCACAGCAGGACCTTGAAATACAGAATCAACTGGTGCTGAGACAGCGGGTGGTTATTTTTCTTATCGGTGCCCTTGTTGTCAGCTTGATTGCGATGCTGCTGGTAATCCGTAAGTCAGTAAGAGATAAAAAGAAGGCCAATGAAAAACTGGTGTTGATTAATGATGAACTTACCAAATTAAATCAGGAAATAAGAGGATTGGTGAACACCATTGTGCACGACTTAAAATCACCGCTTAATAGTTTGCAGGGCTTGCTTTTCGTAATTGAGCAGGAAGTAAAGGAAAACGAAAATGCTGCGGAGCTTATCAATCACAGCCACCGGGTATTAAAAGGTGCTCATGAAATTATTCAACAATTGCTGGAGTTGCGTGCCATCGAAGAGAACTCGTATGCCATCCAAATGGAACCGATCGAAGTGCAGCACTTTGTGAGGGAACTGAAGAACGATTTTGATATTGTTGCCCGACAAAAAAATATCGAGTTGGTTGCTGAAGCAGCAGAGGCTACCATATCGACAGACAGAACACTTCTGAGAAGAATCATGGAGAACCTTGTTTCCAATGCCATCAAATTTTCACCAACGGGAAAACAAGTTATTATCAGAACGTGGACGCAAAATGGTCAGGCATATTTCCAGGTAAGCGATCAGGGCCCGGGGTTCAGTCAAAGCGACATGCAACGGATCTATGGTAAATTCCAAAAACTGAGTGCACGACCCACCGGTGGCGAAAGCTCACACGGGTTGGGACTGGCCACCGTCAATGTTCTAACAAAAGAATTAAAAGGCACGATTGTTCTTGAAACAGAAGCAGGTAAGGGCGCCTCATTCACGATTGAAATACCCGCTATCTACGCAGCTTAACATTAGGAAGGAAGCTAAGTCCAAAAATTTAGTCGCGGCTCCATGGAAAATTTTGAACCTTGAATTTTTAATTAGCCACGCTTCGAGTTTTTCTTTCGTTCCTGAAATGCACCCTGGTAAGTAGGATCTTCCTTCTTACGTTGTAAATCAATTTCCCTTTTTATCTGCTGCGATTCTTCAAAAGGTGTAGAGGCAATTTCAACTCCTTTAGGAATTTTTTGAATTGGGATTTTCTTCCGGATCAGATCTTCAATTTTTTTGACATGATACATCTCGGCCGGGTTGGCAAACGTAAGGGCTTTGCCCTCCTGGAGTGCACGCCCCGTTCTACCCACCCGATGCACATAATCTTCATACAACACGGGCACGTCAAAATTGATTACATGTGTTACGTTACTCACATCAATTCCCCTGGCGGACACATCGGTAGATACCAACACTCTCAACTTTCCATCTTTAAACTCTTGCATAGCATTGATTCGGGTATTCTGCCCCTTGTTAGAATGGATGACTCGTGCAGGACCCAACGCTTTCCGCCCGACATAGCTTAAAATATTATTGGCAGTTTCTTTTGTCCGCGAAAACACCATAACGCGGGAAAGTTCTTCTTTTTGGAGTAGGTATTCGAGAAGGTTTATTTTTGTCTTCAGGTTTGGAACTTCGTAGAGAGTTTGTTCCACCTGAATGGATGTTGTGGCCTGAGGTGTAACTTCGACTTTAATGGGGAACTCCAAAAACTCCTGAGACAAACGCTCAACGCGTTCAGAAAAAGTGGCTGAGAACAACAGGTTTTGTCGCTTGGGTGGAATTACCTCAAAAATCTTTCTAAGCTGGGGCATAAAACCCATATCCATAATCCGATCGGCTTCATCTAACACCAGAATTTTAATTTGTTTGGTTGGCAATTCGCCCTTCAGGTAAATCTCCATAAACCGCCCGGGTGTTGCCACTAAAATATCGACCCCCTCCAGGATTGCTTTTATTTGTGGTTGTGCTCCAACACCACCGTAAATGGCAGCGATGCGTAAATCTGTGTACTTGGCAAGAAGCCTGGCGTGTTCGGCCAGTTGCAGGGAGAGTTCTTTAGTGGGGGCCAGAATTAACATGCGGGGGTCGTTGCCTTGCGCATACTTGACTTTCATAAGCAAGGGTAGCATGTACGCTGCTGTCTTTCCCGTACCCGTTTGCGCTATCCCGATAACTTCCTGCCCACCGGTAATCAACGGAATACACTTTTGCTGAATCTCTGTAGGCAGTGTAAAACCAAGATCTTCTATGGCATTGAGGAGTTGTTTGTTGAGTTTGAAATCCTCAAAGGTGGAAGCTTGCATCGGTTTAATTTTAACTTTGCTGTATGAATTCGATTCTGATACTCAATGCAAATATAGTTAACGAAGGCAAGGTCATTGAGTCTGATGTGTTGATTAAAGGAGACCGCATTGAGAAAATAGGTGCGCTATCACATCTTCGGGCTGACAAGATCATTGATTTGCAGGGAAATCATTTGTTACCGGGAGTTATTGATGATCAGGTTCATTTTCGCGAGCCCGGGTTAACGCATAAAGGCACCATTTATACAGAAGCGAGAGCTGCGGTAGCGGGAGGTGTTACTACCTTTATGGAAATGCCCAACACCTATCCGCCCACGTTCACCCAAGAGTTACTTGAAGAGAAGTATGAAATCGCAACTCATACATCGCTGGCGAACTATTCATTTTTCATGGGCGCTTCGAATGATAACCTCGAAGAGGTTTTAAAGACCGATGTGAAGCGAGTATGCGGACTAAAAATCTTCATGGGTTCTTCTACTGGAAATTTATTGGTGGATGACCCTAAAACACTGGAAGGCTTCTACTCAAAGTTTCCATCACTCATTGCCACACACTGTGAAGATGAGCCCACCATTAGAAAAAATTCTGAAGACTTTAAAAATAAATATGGGGAAGATTTCCCGGTAAAACTTCACGCTAAAATCAGGTCAGAGGAGGCATGTTATAAATCATCCTCCTTTGCCATAAGCCTGGCTAAAAAGTTTAACACGAGGCTTCATATTCTTCACATATCCACAGCAAAAGAAACTTCCCTGTTTGACAACACTACACCCTTAAATCAAAAAAGAATTACAGCTGAAGCCTGTATTCATCATTTATGGTTTAATGACAGTGATTACGAACGCCTGGGAACAAAAATAAAATGGAACCCGGCCATCAAAACCCAAGCCGATCAGGAAGCTATTTTTAGGGCGATGTTGGATGACCACATTGATGTGATTGCCACCGACCACGCACCACACACATTAGAAGAAAAACAAAACACATATTTCAAAGCACCTTCCGGTGGACCGCTCATTCAACATTCTTTGGCAGCTATGCTTGAGTTTTACCATCAAGGGAAAATTTCACTGGAGCGAGTTGTAGAGAAGATGGCTCATAATCCCGGCATTCTTTTTCAAATCAAAGAGCGTGGGTTTATCCGGGAAGGATATAAGGCTGATATGGTGGCTGTCAATCTAAATGACCCCTGGAAAGTTGAGAAAGCCAACATCCTTGCTAAATGCAGATGGTCACCTTTTGAAGGCCAAACTTTTAAATCGAAAGTAACTCAAACACTGGTTTCAGGTCATTTGGCCTATGAAAATGGGAAGTTTGATGAATCAATTAAGGGTCAGCGGATTCTTTTTGCGAGAGATTAAGTTGGTTAATTACGCCCGTCTCTCTAATTTTGCAGTCCTTTATCCACCCAAACATTGGCGTAGGAGGATTATTTGGGGATGTAGCTCATCCCGATAGCTATCGGGAGGTTAGAGCAAAAAATGGTGAATGTAGCTCAGTTGGTTAGAGCACCAGATTGTGGTTCTGGGGGTCGTGGGTTCGAACCCCATCTTTCACCCTCATAAAAAGCCCTAGTTTTAAGGGCTTTTTTTATGACCTTCACAGTTTACATTCTCTATTCATACCCAACAGGCAAATTCTATAAAGGTCAAACCTCTGATCTGGTGGAGTACCTCTAAGCCCCCCAGGGCCGCTATTATTCTTGAGAGTAAAATAAAAAATCTATCCAGAGACAGATTGATCGAGTTCATAAAAAAATACAAATAGGGGGTCGTGGGTCCTGACGAATTGCTCCTACTGGAGCAATTGTCAGGATGCTGACCTTCGCGTCAGCATTCGAACCCCATCTTTCACCCTTCAAAATTTAAAGTCCTGATTCCTTCAGGACTTTTTTACTTATAGCTTGTAAAAATTGGCTTTCCATTCTAAGGATAAAGCTGTAAACTCAATAAACTTTATACCCAATGGATCAGAAAATCATCAATCTTTTTGATGAATACACGCACAAACCTTTAACACGTGAAGGATTCATCAAACGACTCATTAAGCTTACTGGCAGTACCGCAACAGCGATGGCGGTACTTCCATTATTGGAGGTAAACTACGCAAAGGCTGCTACAGTACCCGATCAGGATAACCGGCTTCATACAGAGTATATAACCTACACTGGCGAGGAAGGGGTGCAAATGAAAGCCTACCTGGCCCGGCCTAAGGAAGAAGGAAAGTATGCTGCCGTAATGGTAGTTCACGAGAATAGGGGATTAAATCCGCACATAGAAGATGTAACGCGCAGGGCAGCCTTAGAAGGTTTTTTGGCTATAGCCCCAGACGCCCTTTCACCCCTTGGCGGAACGCCAGCCGATGGTGATGCAGCCCGCGGAATGTTTCAACAGCTTGATGCCAAGAAGACCATAAGCAATTTTGCACTTGCCTTTAAACACCTGAAAGACCGCAAGGATTGTAATGGAAAATTTGGCTGCGTAGGCTTTTGCTGGGGAGGGGCTATGGCAAATAATCTAGCGGTAAATGTGCCAGAACTTCTGGCAGCGGCCCCTTTCTACGGTCGCCAACCCGATGCGGCCGAAGTACCCAGGATTAAGGCAGCCTTACAACTCCATTATGCGGGCGTTGATGAGCGTGTGAATGCCGGTATTGAGGCTTATGAAGAAGCATTGAAGAAAAATAATATTCAATACGAACTATTCATTTATGAGGGCGCGCAGCATGCTTTTCATAATGATACAGCACCCACTCGCTACAATGAAGAGGCAGCTAAATTAGCATGGAGCCGCACGATGAAATTCTTCAGGGAAAAGCTTGTGTGAACCTTGTTTTGAAGGACCTTATTTTTTCTCTAAGTTTATTTAATGATTGCGTGGCCTGAGTTCAACACCTATCCATTAGATCGTAAAATCAAGACATTATACGAGCAGGGAACGTTTGTAATGGCTATTCGCTATTATCACTATAAAGTCAATCTGTATTTATTAGGCACGTATTATATCGAGGTGTTTGTGAATCACAAGCATGCATCGATCGAAAAGATTCTGTTGCTTGATACGACTCATACGCGAATGAAATTTTATTCAGATCAAATCAAGCTTCCTGTAGAATTGAACTGAAACAAAAAACCCTGACGGTTCCGTCAGGGTTTTTTAGATAGTAAATATCCAGGTTTAGGCAGTTGTAGCAGATTCTTCAAATTTAGCAGAAGAAGAAGCCTTCAGGGTTACAGTTTTCTTCGCTTTATACCCACAATAACCACACTGATAGTGTTTCAGTAACTCACCTTCTTCAGAAGCAGTCGGGGTTTTTAATATTTCCTCTTTTACAACTTTAAAAGTCTGGTAGTTGCACTCAGGACATTGTAAAGCATGAAGGTGACCAGAGTATTTTTCAATTTTCACAAACTTGGTTTCCGGATCCATCCATACGTCATAATCCATAGAGAATACATTCTCTTCAGCCTGCATACCCTCGTCCAGATAAGCATCTTCTTCTTCTTCGCTGAGGAGCTTCATAGGCTTGCCGGTTTTTGGGGAAATCCGCGGCTGGTAGCGAAGTGCTTTAAGACGTTTTTCAACAAAGAAAGGATAGTAAAATTTAAGTAAGTTCTGAACCACCAGGGCAGCGATTGTTCCCATACTGATGGTGGTAAATACCCGTACAAAAATCCAGAGTGTGCTTAGCTCCTGAATGTTTGAGTTGGCATAAAAACAGGCACCAACTATGAAGATAATAGCGGCAATCCAAAGCAACTTTATCTCTGACTTGTTTATGTAGTCGTACCGATCTTTTGCTTCCCGTGTGAGGAGCAACTTCACGATATGTCCCAGCACCACCAAGGCTGCTGCTGCCCAGCAGAAGTATGCAACTTGCTTGGCCATCTCATTCCACGGCCTGAACTGATCTACATATTCTTGTGGTAATTGTAATAAAATTCTTACCATGTTATGGGTTTGTTTAGGGTGATCGCTTTAAAACACCAATTTAACATACTTTTGGCAAAAAAGTCAAAAAAATGGGCTTTCTAAATTTTTAAAGCGATGAGTAGCATCGGTGCGTAAAATTGATAATGAGTTGAGTGGTAAGTTGTGGAGCCTCAAACATGCCCATGTGAACTACTTCGGGCAATGTTCTTACTTCTCCTTTTTCAGCTGTTTTAGCCTGATTGTGAATGCTTTCAACAGGAATAATGGTATCCCTTTGTCCGGCAATGAACAATATAGGTTTGTTAAATAAAGAGATGACATTAGACCATTCCGGCCTGTCGCGCATAGCCCTAGTATAGCCGATAAGCGTCTGCCTGGGTGTGCCATCTAAC
Source organism: Flammeovirgaceae bacterium (assembly GCA_022616575.1). Classification (GTDB taxonomy): domain Bacteria; phylum Bacteroidota; class Bacteroidia; order Cytophagales; family Cyclobacteriaceae; genus JAKEEN01. Next base: position 1,641 of record JAKEEN010000034.1, on the reverse strand, counting down.
GCAATTTTTGTTAACCGCTCAATAGCAGGGTGCTGTTTGTTGTAGAATAAGGGTGGTATAAATGGACGGATGAAAGCCTCGGCCCCATGTGTTTCTACAAATTCAATCACCTTGTTTCGCGATTCTTTTTTCTCTGATGAATCAGCCAATGATGTAGAATGAAAGAGTGCGAAGCCGGCAAATAGTTCGGGTTGCTTTTCCACCGCAGCTAATGTTACATAACCTCCCAGCGAATGTCCGGCCATCACAACCTTTTTGATTTTTAACGCAGCTAGAACCTTGAGTATAGATGAGGCAACATCACTGATCTTGAAACCCTCCTTCAACCCTGCACTTTTTCCAACCCCAGGTAGATCAAAGGCAAGAACGCTGAAGTGTTTTGAGTATTCTTTGATAGAATCTTCCCAAACCTGATGGGTCTCACAGAAGCCGTGAAGAAGAACTAATACTCCGCCTTTTCCTGAATCTGTATAAAAGATTTTTTCAGGCATGTTTGGCAACGAGCTCAAGCATAGTGGCTACTGCTGTAGCGATGCCCTCCGGGTCGAAATTACATTCTCTATGCAATTCAATTTGTTCACCGTGTTCAATCACGGCATCCGGGATGCCAAGTCGTTTTATTTCTGCCGAATAATTATTGTCAGCCATGAATTCCAAAATGGTACTTCCAAATCCGCCCTGAATACAACCATCTTCAACGGTAATGATCTTTTTGTATTTGCTGAATACTTCGTGAAGCAGGGCTTCATCAAGTGGTTTTACAAATCGCAGGTCATAATGGGCAATCCGGATATTTTGCTTTTCAAATCTTTCGCAAACGTCAACGGCATAATTGCCAATGTGCCCGATGGTAAGAATGGCAAGTTCATCTCCATCACGGAGTTTCCTTCCGGTGCCAATCTTAATTTCTTCAAAGGGGGTTCTCCACTGAGGCATCACACCCTGTCCGCGTGGATAGCGAATTGTAAATGCTCCTCCTTTTCTGGGAAGCTGAGCAGTGTACATGAGGTTGCGCAACTCTGATTCATTCATTGGCGCGGAGACGATCATGTTGGGCAAACAACGCATGTACACAATATCGTAAGCACCATGATGTGTAGGTCCATCAGCACCTGCAAAGCCGGCACGATCAAGACAGAAAATTACGGGCAAATCCTGAATGCATACATCATGAATCACCTGATCATAAGCACGTTGCATGAAGGAACTGTAGATGTTGCAAAAAGGAACCAATCCCTGGGTGGCGAGTCCTGCCGAAAAGGTAACCGCATGTTGTTCTGCAATACCCACATCAAAAGCCCGGTTAGGCATCTCTTTCATCATGATGTTCATCGATGAGCCTGATGGCATGGCGGGAGTGATGCCAATAATCTTATCATTTTGTTTGGCTAACTCAACAAGTGTATGACCGAAGACATCCTGATACTTTGGGGCCTGCGGTTTCTCGGCAACTTTTTTATAGATCTCACCTGTGATTTTATCAAATAATCCGGGTGCATGCCAGGTGGTTGCATTGCCTTGTTCAGCGGGGCCGTAACCCTTGCCTTTCATGGTAATGCAGTGAAGTATTTTCGGGCCTTTTATACTTTTCAAATCCTGCAATACACTTACCATGTGATTAACATCATGACCATCTACCGG
>JAKEEN010000244.1 GCA_022616575.1 Flammeovirgaceae bacterium | reverse complement strand
TTCACTATTTCGTTTATTCAAACAGGCGCTGAATTTGCAACGCTATGTTTGAAAATAATCTCACCGTAATCCTTATCAAAAGTAAGTATAATTGATTCAGATTTTTTTGCTTGTTCGATGACTTGGTGATCAGAGATTCCAGGGGATGATTCTGCAAAGTGAATAACTTTATAACCAGCCTCTCTTATAATGTTAACACTTGGACTAGGAAAATTCTCATTGGCTATAAATTTCATCAGGCACTCTTAGATATTGGAAAATAAAGTTCATTTTCCATGCAGTCTTTAAGATAGGCAAAGACAGCTTTTAAATCATTTTCGTTGAGCCGTGGATAAGCTTCAAAAAGCATTTTTTCTGTCCAGCCATTTGACAGCAGATCCAAAATTAATTCAACAGAAATACGTGTTCCTTTAATTGTGGGTTTTCCAAGTAGAATATCTTTATCTGATATAATGTGATCTTGCCAGCTCATGTAGCGAATTTAATATATAATACCGGTGACTCCAACTACATGCAATTCCGAAACAGGAGATGTCAAAACATTAATTTGAACTAAAGGAAAGATATTTTTGACCCTGCCTATTCATCGTTGTTGGTTGATCGTTGGAATCAAGCCAGCAACGAACAACGAGTAACGAATTAAACTTTCTTCTTAAACGCTGCTTTAAAAGCATTACTCAGTTCATCGCCTGCTTTCTTCAGGCTGTCTTCTACTTCTTTCCAGCGTTCCTTGCTTTTAGTTTCGGTTCTTAATTTTTCTGCGGATTCTTTCAGGTCTTCATACTTCGACTGGAATTCTTTGGAAACCCTTCCTCCTGCTTCGTTTAATTCCACCAGAAACTGGTCGATTCGTTTTCCTAAGTTTTTAAAGGCTTTTTCGGCTTTGCCTTCTTCTTGTGTGTTTTCCATAGTTTACTTAAAAGTTTGTCTTAAATTATGTGTCTTAGGCAGAAATGATTTTTAAAACTTTAAACCCACCCCGGCACCCCTCCGAAGAAGGGGACACAAGGAATTTCTGCGTAAGACTGTTAAATTAAAAGTTCAATTTGAGGATTCAAAGCCATGAGCACGGGCAATACAGACGCAGATCATATTCAATACATAACACAATTGCTGGAAAGTAAATCCAGCGCCAAGCAAAAAACCTACAAACATTTGTTGGCGGCCTTCAAGTTATTGGCTAAAGAATCGCACAGGATAACCAATGAGTTAAAGAAGAAAGCTCACCCGGATGATAAAGATGTGACCATTGAATTTACCCAGAACAATGAACATGAATTTCAGGTGAAACTGGCGGGCGATCTGCTCATCTTTATGCTGCATACCAATATTGTTACCTTCGATCAGGAGCATCCGGTTATGCAAGATCCTTATATTAAGGAGTCGGATATAAACCGGTATTTCGGACAAATCAACATTTACAATTTCATGTCTGATTCGCTGAAATTCAATCGCGTGAACGATCCTGGGTATTTGATTGCGAGACTGATGATTAATCATGAGAATCGTTTCTTTGCAGAAGGCGAGGGACAACTGGCATCTGTATTTAGCAATGTGTCACCGGGACCAATAACCGAGGAGGTGCTAAATGCACTCGTTAAACTATCGCTGGCTATTGCCATTGAGAATGATTTAATGGCACCTCCGTATCCGCAAGTGAAATTTATTACTCTGTACCAGAAGATGGAGCATACTCCGGAATTGGGCGCGGGTCAGAAAATCGGTTTTAAAATGAGTTTTGAGGGGCCTTCACCCGGGCGGCAGCAGAAGTAGATCGATTGAATTTTTAATATGATGAAGAAAAATACTCAATCAATTTATATTTTTACCTTAATGAGAAGATTAATGGTTTTGTTGCTCGTGGTGGCTATAGCAGGTGCATGTGCTTCGAATAAACCGAAGCGCCTGAAACCCGGGAAACCAATCCCATGTCCTCAAAAAGACTGTTGATGAACATCCGAAAAATTATCATCGCGATAGACGGCTACTCAGCTTGCGGGAAGAGCACAACCGCTAAGGAAACGGCTAAAATTTTAGGATACAAATACATTGACTCAGGGGCTATGTACAGGGCGGTGACCATGTACTTTTTAGATCACCATGTAGCCGTTACCAACCTGCATGAAGTGAAGAAAGCACTAGCGTCTATTCACATTTCATTTCATGTTAATTCAAAAAATGTAACGGAAACTTTTCTGAATGGCCTTAATGTGGAAGAAGAAATTCGCCATATGCGCGTGTCGGAAATTGTAAGTCAGGTGAGTACCATTAAAGAGGTGCGTCATGCTATGGTGGAGCAGCAACGCAAACTGGGTAAGCAACGAGGTATTGTGATGGATGGCCGTGATATCGGCACGGTTGTGTTTCCTGACGCAGAATTGAAGCTTTTTATGACTGCCAATATTTTAACACGCGCTTTCCGCAGACAAAAAGAGCTGCTCGACCGCGATTATTTGGTAGACCTTGACGAAGTCATTGAGAATATCACCAATCGCGACAGGCTCGATACCACCCGAACGGAGAGCCCATTGAGAAAAGCTAAAGATGCCCTCGAAATCGATACCACCCACATTACCATTGATGAACAAGTGGACGAGGTGCTTCGAATGGCTGTTTCGAGGATGCTTAAAAACTGACAGGTTAGCCTCTTTCTGAAGCCTTTCTTATGAATGTTTTTATGCTAATTTTGCCGAGTACTAAAATTTTATACCCATCGCATGGGCAAATTTATTCGGCTTCAAAAAGGATTTGACATCAACCTGGCAGGCAAAGCAAATCTTAAATTATCAACCACCTCTCAACCGGAAACATTCTCGATCAAACCCACTGATTTTCATGGTATTTACATGCCGAAAGTAGTGGTGAATGAAGGCAATTCGGTTAAGGCAGGAGATGTCCTTTTTCATGATAAGAAGAATGAGAAGATCCGCTTCACAGCACCCGTGAGCGGTGAAGTGGTAGAGGTAAAAAGGGGAGAAAAGCGAAAACTGCTCGAAGTAAAAGTGCTTGCAGACAAAACAATAGAGCACACGTCATTTACCAAGTATACTGTTTCAGAAATCAACAGCCTCACCCGCGACAAAGCCCAACAGCAAATGCTGGAGAGTGGCGTCTGGGTTAACCTAGTGCAACGCCCATTTGGAATAGTGGCCGATCCGGCAGAAACCCCAAAATCGATTTTTGTTTCAGCGTTTGATTCTCATCCACTGGCTCCTGACTATGGATTCCTGTTTAAAGGTAAGGAGCAGGCATTTCAAATTGGTCTTGATATTTTAAAGAAGTTTACCACCGGCCAGGTGCATGTAAACGTTCATTCAGAAAGGGAAATTTCGAATGTATTCTCACAGGCAAAGGGCGTTGAGTTAAACAAATTCTCCGGTCCGCATCCATCAGGGTGTGTAGGTGTTCAGATTCATCATATCGATCCCGTTAATAAAGGAACTATTGTATGGACGATCAATCCGCTAGGCGTTATTCAAATCGGGAGACTTTTCCTTCATGGAATTTACGATGCATCGCGCATAGTGGCCTTAGCCGGATCTGAGGTAAAAGATCCTCAATATTATAAGACCTACACAGGAGCTTCGATTAAGAAGTTTGTTGAAAATAATTTAAAGAGCGAACACGTGCGGTACATCTCGGGCAATGTGCTTACCGGTACACGCATTGATAAAGACGGACATCTCGGTTTCTTCGATCATATGGTAACTGTGATTCCGGAAGGTGATCAGTTTGAATTCTTAGGGTGGATCAAACCATCGGCTAAGAAGTTAAGCTTTGGCCGCGCCTGGGGATTGTTTTCATTTCTCAACGCAAAGAGTGAGTTTGTGCTCGATAGTAACACGCGCGGTGAACCTCGTGCGTTTGTACAAACCGGTGTATTTGAGAAAGTAACACCTATGGATATTTTGCCTACCTACCTGCTGAAGGCCATCATTGCCGAAGACTTTGATGACATGGAAGCGTTGGGCATTTATGAAGTCATTGAAGAAGACCTGGCACTCTGCGAATTTGTGGATGTATCCAAACATCATGTGCAGGAGATTGTTCGGGAAGGAATTGATTTATTAGTAAACGCATAAGGAAGCTATGAAGTTTTTGAGGGACGCACTTGATAAGGCTAAGCACAATTTTGAAAAGGGAGGAAAGTATAATAAGTTCTTCTACCTCTTCGAGGCGATTGATACGTTTATGTTTACTCCTAACACCACGGCCAGCGAAAAAGGAGTGCAGGTGAGGGACGCTGTTGATTTGAAACGATTGATGATGACGGTAGTGATTGCCATGATCCCCTGCCTGGTATTTGGAATTTACAACGTAGGGCATCAACACTTTTTGGCCATCGGCCAGTCGGCTCCGCTTGGCGATAAGATCATGATCGGCCTATGGCAGGTGTTACCTATAATCATTGTGTCATACACGGCTGGTGGATTGGCAGAAGTTGTCTTTGCCATTGTGCGAAAGCACCCGATAAATGAAGGATTTTTAGTTACAGGTATGTTGATCCCTTTAGTAATGCCACCGGGTATTCCATTATGGCAAGTGGCTGTCGCAACCATTTTTGCCGTGGTGATTGCCAAAGAAGCTTTTGGCGGAACCGGGATGAATATTTTGAACGTAGCGCTTACAGCGCGAGCCTTTTTATATTTTGCTTATCCGCTTCAGATTTCAGGAGAGGTTTGGACGTACCTTCCGGATAAAGCACAAACTGTAGCCGGGTATTCTGGAGCAACTCCGTTAGCCATTGCTGCACAAGCAGGAACTACCCAGGGCGCGGATGTTGTTGTTCAATTGAATAACTTCGGTGCGGGTTGGGCGGATAATATTTACAGCTTCTCGAATTTGTTCTTTGGTTTTATGCCGGGGTGTATTGGTGAAACATCCACGTTAATGTGTCTCCTCGGAGCCTTGATCTTGATTGCAACCGGAGTTGGAAGCTGGAAAATTATGGTGAGTGTTTTTGGCGGAGCCTACCTGATGGGATTGTTTTTAAACTTTGTCGGAGGAAACGCTTTTGTAGAAATGCCTGCACATTATCATTTGGTAATGGGTGGGTTAGCTTTCGGGGCGGTGTTTATGGCAACTGATCCGGTAACAGCCGCACAGACAGAAACAGGAAAGTGGTTTTACGGATTTTTAATTGGTGTATTCACCGTTTTAATCCGGGTGTTTAACCCGGCATATCCGGAAGGTATCATGCTGGCGATCTTGTTGATGAATGTATTCGCTCCGCTGATTGATTATTTTGTAGTAAGTGCAAACAAAAAACGCAGATTACAACGTGCGACAGTCTAATTTATATATCGTCTTGTATGGAGCTATCCTCACCATTGTGTGCGGTGGACTCTTAGCGCTTGCCTCTGAAGGATTAAAAGAGAAACAGCAAGCCAATATTGACCTGGAGCAGAAGAAAAACATTCTGGCTACCGTAATGGAATTGAAAGAGGGAGATAATGTGGTGGAGATTTATAATTCCAGAGTGAAAGCTTTCGTGATTGACTATAACGGAAATGTGAAGGAAGGAATGACACCTGAACAAGTAACGGTAGCGGCTGAGTATAAGAAGCCGGCCGGTGAGCGATTATTACCCGTGTATGAAATTAAAAATGAGAGGGACCCAACTAAAACAGATAATGTTGTACTTCGGGTGTATGGTTACGGCTTGTGGAATAACATCTGGGGATTTGTTTCACTGAAGTCTGATTTTAATACAGTACAAGGTGTAAAGTTTCAGCATGCCGGTGAAACACCGGGGTTGGGAGCGCGCATCGAATCTGAGGAAGTTCAAAGTCGCTATAAAGGCAAAAGTATTTTTGATGGGGATGTAGTTGCTTCCATTGCGATGATGAAAGGAGAGGGGCTTGATTATTCAGAAGACGATCACAAAGTTGATGGCATGTCAGGGGCCACCCTTACCGGCAAAGGAGTAAACAACATGCTGAAGGATTACTTCGCGTGTTATGAAAAATATTTACGCAAGAATAAAAAATAGAGAGTATGGCAGAAGTAGCTGAACAAGTTGAGAAGAAAAGCGAAGGTCTGTTCTCAAAGAAGAACAGAAAACTAATCTCTCATCCACTCGATTTAGAAAACCCGGTTACGGTACAGGTGTTGGGTATATGTTCTGCATTGGCAGTAACAACACAAATGAAACCTGCCTTTGTGATGTCATTAGGATTGACAATCGTAACAGCATCATCAAATGTGGTGATCTCGATGATGCGTAATACAATTCCTTCACGCATTCGTATTATCGTGCAACTGGCGGTTGTTTCATTATGGGTAATTTTAGTTGACCAGATTTTGAAAGCGTATGTTTACGATGTATCGAAGCAACTTTCTGTGTTTGTGGGGCTGATCATTACCAATTGTATTGTGATGGGCCGTCTCGAAGCGTATGCCATGAGCAATAAACCCTGGCCTTCCTTTTTAGATGGTATCGGTAACGGAATTGGTTACGGATTAATTTTGATGACGTTGGCGTTTGTCCGTGAACTTTTTGGATCAGGTGCTGTCTTTGGATTTAAAGTATTCGAAGCTGTGAGTCTGCCTTATCAGGGAAATGGTCTGATGCTTCTTCCTGCAGGCGCATGTATTCTGTTGGGAATTATTATTTGGGTTCAGCGTTCAATTAATGGATACCGAGAGGGATAAATAAGTATGGAAAACCTGATCAACATCGGAGTTCGCTCCATCTTTATCGACAATATGATCTTTGCTTACTTTTTAGGCATGTGTTCATTCCTGGCGATTTCTAAAAAAGTGAAGACAGCATTCGGCCTTGGCATAGCTGTAATTTTTGTAATCGGAATTACCGTACCCATTAACTGGTTGATTCAAAATTATGTTCTTAATGCAGGGGCTATGGCCTGGATAAGTCCGGAGTTTGCTTCAGTTGATTTAAATTTTTTGCAGTTTATAGTTTTCATTTCAGTGATTGCTGCTGTAGTTCAACTAACTGAAATGGCTGTTGAGAAATTTTCGCCTGCTCTGTATGGAACGCTGGGCATTTTCCTTCCACTCATTGCAGTAAACTGTTCCGTATTGGGAGCAGCCCTCTTGATGGTTGGTCGGCCATATAATTTAGGAGAAGCAACTGTGTTTGGCTTGGGTTCAGGAATAGGATGGATGCTCGCTATTGTAGCATTAGCCGGTGTGCGGGAGAAAATGAAATACTCGAACGTACCAGGGCCATTAAAAGGTTTGGGTATTACCTTTATTCTTGTCGGACTCATGTCACTCGGCTTCTTGAGCTTTTTAGGCTTCTCTCTTTGAGTAAAAATGAAAATTATAATGAGAGGCTTCTGAGTGAAAACCCGGAAGCCTTTTTTGTTTAGTAAAAAGCTCACACCATGCACACACAACCTCCTCACCTCCTAACTTCTAACCCTCCTTACCAATGGAAACCCGCTTCGGAAAAATCATTCGTTACTTTTTTAGTGGAACCTTGTTTATCGTTCCTCTAGTAGCCACTGCCTATTTTATTTTTGTTTCATTTCGATGGCTAGATGGGTTATTGCGACTTCCGTATCCGGGGTTGGGGTTCGCCATTATATTGGTGGCCATCACGTTGTTTGGCTACTTCACCTCCAATTTTGCCTTTCAAACCTTTTCGAATTGGTTTGATCACGGCATGAATAAGATTCCCTTGGTGAAGCTGATTTATTCTTCTGTCAAAGATTTGCTCAATGCGTTTGTGGGCGACAAGAAAAAATTTAACAAACCCGTGCTGGTAGAGATGAATCGGGAAAACGGGTTATATCAAATTGGATTTATCACCCAGCAGGATTTGAGTGAGCTTGGATTGAAAGACATGATTTCGGTTTACCTGCCGCACTCCTATGCTATTTCAGGATG
>JAKEEN010000243.1 GCA_022616575.1 Flammeovirgaceae bacterium | reverse complement strand
ATACCTCCCGAGTAATTCGTCCTGGTTTTAATTTTTCCTGACTCATTGATAAACTCGTCATTGTGTTCAGAACCTTTGAGTTTAACACCATCAAAGCCACTTCCATATTCAAACCCTTTTACAGCATTGATACTCAGCATAGCATTTCCTAAGGCGGCATGCAATTTATTAAATACAGGTTCGCCTAAGCCAACAGGCATATTTTTTACCACACAGGTAACTACACCACCAATTGTATCGCGGCTTAATCTTATAGTATCAATAAGAGCGATCATTTTTTCGGCCGTGGATACATCAGGGCAACGAACCATGTTGTCTTCTGTTTTTGTTAAATCCAATTGTGTGTAAGGAGGCGATGAAATTTCACCTACCTTTGAAACATATGCCTGAATGATGACAGAATATTTTCTCAGCAAAAGTTTGGCGATGGCCCCCGCTGCAACACGAGCTGCTGTTTCCCGCGCAGAACTCCTTCCTCCGCCCCGGTAGTCGCGATGGCCATACTTTGCTTCATACGTATAATCGGCATGTGAAGGCCGAAATGTATTTTCTAAATGACTGTAATCTTTGCTTCGCTGGTCAGTGTTGGCAATGGTGATGGCAATAGGCGCCCCGGTTGTTTTACCTTCAAAAAAACCCGATAGGATTTGAAATGAATCGTCTTCTTTTCGTTGGGTAGTAATTTTGGATTGCCCCGGCTTTCTTCGGTCAAGTTCGGATTGAATGAAGGTTTCATCTATTTCCAGTCCTGCCGGACAGCCATCAATGACTACACCAATTGCCGGACCGTGCGATTCACCGAAAGTAGTGATACGAAATTGTGTGCCGAATGAATTCAACGTTTCGAAAGTTTAAAAGTCTAAAGCTTAAAGTTAATGATCAGTATGGAACACTTTAAATTTTGAACTTTAAACTTTACTGTTTTTTGAAGACAAGATAGGTGGAAGCAATAAGCATGAGGCCGATAAAAGAACCGAACATCCAATTCTGCCAACTGTTATCGGATCGGGTTCTGATTTCATTATCGGCATCGCTGATTTTATTATAGAATGACCCCAGGTCGGTAGACTCAATAGCCTGGTTTTTCTTACTTTCACCAGACACCGGCAAGGTTAACTGCGACTTGAGCGTATCATACGTTCCTGTTTTCGGATTGAAGAAAACCCAGTTAAAATAATCACCCAACAGGAGTTCGCCCGGCTCATTTGGAATTAAGAAATACGAAAATAATTTTGTGCCCGTCACCCGATTGCCTTCCCTGTTAATATCCTGTCGAACGTTGGGTTCATATAATTCAATCTTATCATCTTTAAATACAACAGGCTTTTCGATGCCGGAGATATTTCCTTCGCCATAAATTTTAAATTCGTATGAAACACTCTGGCCTGTTTGTGCGTTAGGCGTGCTGATACGCTCATCGAGTTTATAATTGCCTACAGCTACAGCATCTCTTAATGGATGGGGAGGCAGTTCTTTTACTTTTACTTTCTTTTCCTTTGAGTTAAATGTTTTGAAAGCTTCTTGCCTGTTCTGCCCGAAGAAGGAAGGGTTTTTGGCTACTTTAAATTTGATCATCTCTAACCCTACCGATGGAAATGTGATAGGTTCTGTGTTGAGCGGATAATAGTTGGCCTGATAAATTTTATATTGAGTATAGTCTTTTCCGCCAAGGGTAATGGATTCGCCTTCAATATTTTCAATGTTGAAATTCTCTTCCCAGCAGGTAGATGGTTTGATTTTTTTCAGGATTTCGCTGAGTTGTTTTCCTAATTCATAAAACTGAAGGGGGGCACGGTTATCATCCGCAACAAAAAACGAAAGCATGGCATTAAATCCTTCGCCAACATAAACTTCATCTTTGTCGGTAGTAAGGGCGAGAAAGGCATCTTCTTTTATATCGACAAACTCCGCATTATCGCGACCAAAAAAATCATCTGCCGGGCTTCTGTCAAAAAAACTTCTGAACGGATCACGTTGCTGCGCTTGCACGGGCGCCCCAACCCGCACTTTTTTGCCAGTAACTTTCAAAGATTGATCGTTCACTTTCATGGTAAAAGAAGGCACTGTAAATAACCCTTGCCGGGTGGGCATGTAGGTCATCACTACACTTTGCGATGACGAAATTTGTCCATTGACAATATTGGTTGTTGATTGATTGGAAGTTCCTCTTTTTTTGAATCCCTCAATTTCCGGGAAGTTATCGTATGATTTTAACCGGTCGTTTTGAACAGTGACAGTTATCGTCCAGCCCTGGTTTTCTCCAATCTCATCAGGGCCTAACGTAATTTGTGCTTTTTGGGCTTGCAAGGCAGTAAAACTGCTGAATAAGAGGAAAAAAAAGCTTACCGAAAAAAAACTGATAGATTCGAATCCTTGACACTGTTTCATCGTTACAAAACTAAAATTCTTCTTCATGCGCATAAAACGATTTTGTAAATTGACCATTGCGATGAAGGGTGTTTTTCGCATGCAAGTATCACATATTTTTTCAACATGCTAAATTATGTCAAAACTGTGCTCACGCAAGTGAGTTTTGATGCGCGGCTTTTTGAGAAGGAGCTGCGGAAAGCAATCAGGCTTTTAATAGCCGATGAGATTCAGGAACTCAAGAACTGGTGTTATGCCAGCTTTGGGAAACAACATGAAGCGATATTGAATCGCTGTTTTGTAGTTGCTTAGGCTTCGACTTAGCTCAGCCTATTTTTAGAACAAATTATAGAATTGATTAAGTAGCCAGTTCCGGAGGTCTGGCTTTTTATTTGCCTTGTTCAAATTCATTCGCTAACAAACCTGATATTTCTTTTCAATCCTTCGAATTTAGTTCGCTTTACTGCGGAATTTTTGAAAAGCTTTTTAAAGACATCCTCCGTGATTTCCAGCCAATCTTGTTTGGTCATTTGTTCAATATCCGGGTGCGGATTAAACCTTTTTTCCTGATGGGGCTGTGAGAACCGGTTCCATGGACAAACATCCTGACAGATATCGCAACCAAAAATCCAGTTTTCGAATTTTCCTTTTACATCAGCAGGAATTTCTTCTTTAAGCTCAATAGTGAAATAAGAAATGCATTTGCTTCCATCAACCACATAAGGTTCAGGTATTGCATCTGTCGGGCATGCATCCATACAGGCCGTACACGTGCCGCAATAGTCTTTGATGGGAGAGTCGTATTCTAATTCGAGATCAATGATCAATTCGGCTAAGAAGAAAAAACTTCCCATTTGCCGGTTCAGCAGTAAACTATTTTTGCCAATCCATCCGAGACCTGATTTTTTTGCCCACGCTCTTTCATGAACAGGAGCAGAATCAACGAAGGCTCTTCCATGTATGTCTCCAATTTGCTGTTGAAGTAAACCAAGAAGTATTTTTAATTTTTCTTTGATCACTTCATGGTAATCCTCTCCATATGCATACTTGGCAATTTTGAGTTGATCAAGTCCCTCTAATTTTCTCTCGGGAAAGTAATTATAAATAAGACTGACAACAGACCTGGCCCCGGGCACGAGTAATTGCGGATCGAGCCGCTTGTCGGAATGATTTTCCAAATAACTCATTTTACCCTGATATCCACGCTTGAGCCATTCTTCCAATCGGGGCGCTTCGTCCTCAAGAAATTCAGCTTTGGAAATACCACAAAAACTAAAGCCAAGTTGAGCTGCCGTTGATTTGATGAAGGCAGAAGTTTGGCTTACGTTGTTCATTACTGCCATTGATTTGGATTTTCAATCAAACAAACCCGGACCTTTAGAGGAAGGTGGAAGCGCAATTTTCAAATGCTTATAGGCTCTTTCAGTGGCTTCTCTTCCGCGGGATGTTCGCTTGATATACCCTTCCTGAATGAGGAACGGTTCATAGACTTCTTCGATTGTTTCGCCTTCTTCGCCAACAGCGGTTGCAATAGTAGTAATGCCCACCGGACCGCCTTTAAATTTTTCGATTATAGTCAGAAGAATGCGGTTGTCCATGTCATCTAATCCATTTTCATCAACATCCAACGCATTTAAGGCAAGTTGCGCAATCTTCATGGTGATTTTTCCATCGCCTTTTATTTGTGCAAAGTCGCGGGTTCTACGCAGAAGTGTGTTAGCAATACGAGGTGTTCCGCGACTTCTTCGTGCGATCTCGTAAGAAGCATCTTCATCAATCGGGGTATTGAGTATGGATGCAGAGCGAATAACAATTTTTCTAAGAAGATCAGAATCGTAATACTCTAATCTGGCGTTGATACCAAAGCGTGCACGAAGGGGTGAAGTGAGTAATCCTGCCCGTGTTGTGGCTCCAATAAGGGTGAAGGGATTCAAACTTAGTTGAATCGAACGGGCATTCGGGCCAGAATCAAGCATAATGTCGATTCGAAAATCCTCCATGGCAGAGTATAGGTACTCTTCCACAATCGGATTGAGCCTGTGGATTTCATCGATAAATAAAACATCGTGAGGTTCAAGATTGGTTAACAATCCGGCAAGGTCACCCGGTTTGTCCAATACAGGACCTGATGTAATTTTAATGTGGGTCTGAAGTTCATTGGCAATAATATATGATAATGTAGTTTTACCTAATCCCGGAGGGCCATGAAGCAACACGTGATCAAGCGATTCATTGCGTTGCTTGGCGGCTTGCACGAACACTTTGATATTCTCAACTACTTTAAATTGACCGGTAAAATCTGCGAAACTTAAGGGTCGAAGTGCTTTTTCAATCTCTTTTTCTGCAGCACTTAATCCATCAGCCTCACCTTTCAAATAATCTTCGCGCATGGTCGGGGTTACTAAATTAGGGTAAAGGTATTCTAAAAAGCCTCAAGCTTCAAGGTGCAAGCAACAAGCTATTTTGAGCCAGCTATTTCAGATACAACATCGTTGCATTTAGCTTTTTTTCAATACCTTGCAGGCTTTTCGTATGAGCAATCGCACTAAAAACATTGTCTATACCGGCCTTTTGATGCTTACTGTATTTGCTGTTTGGCAGTACCGAAGGAACCAGACACAAAAACCAATCAAAATCTCTGGTGAAACGATGGCCACTACGTATCACATTACCTATTTTGATAGTAAGCAAAGAGACTTTAAAGCTTCGATCGATTCGCTGCTTAAACTTGTTAATGCTTCCATCAACACGTACGATCCTACTTCCGAAATTTCAGTTTTCAATAAGACTACTTCGGTTGTATTTGCCCTTCCCTATTTACTCCCGCCTATTAAAAAATCGCAGGAGGTGGTGAGCCAATCCAATGGAACCTATGATCCTACCGTAATGCCACTGGTGAATGCGTGGGGGTTTGGGCCTGCCAAGCCATTTGACCCCGACAGTAGTCAGATAGATTCACTTAAACAATTCGTTGGCTTTGAAAAAATTCAGTTCAATGCAGATAGTGTCTGGAAAACCGACAGAAGAGCTCAACTTGATTTCGGTGGAATTGGTCAGGGTTACGGGGCTGATGTAATTACTGATTTTTTAAAATCCAATGGAATTGAAAACATGTTTGTGGAATTGGGAGGTGAAGGAATGGCCTGTGGCATTAATCTGGAAAGCGGCAAACCCTGGCGAATCGGAATATTGGACCCAAAGTCGACTGATGCGGATCAATTTTTTAAAGCATATATCAACCTGAAGGATAAGTCATTCACCACATCTGGCAATTATTTTAATTATCGCGATGTGAATGGTAAAAAATTTTCACACACAATTGATCCTGAAGCAGGGTATCCTGTCATGCATGAATTATTAAGTGCATCCGTATTCACACAAGACTGTGCCACTGCCGATGCCTGGGGAACAGCATTCATGGTGATGGGTCATCAAAAAGCCATTGAGATATTAAAACAACACCCGGAACTTGATGCTATTTTAATGTATTCAGGTACTGATGGTGTAACTGAAATTTATATAACTCCGGGAATTAAATCACAGGTGGAAATAAAACCCTAACGAATGACGACCAAGCTCCTTGTTTTATTTTTAACCCCGTTGCTCTCAGGCCTTCTTATTTATTTATTGCCAACTAATGGCAAAAGGAATTTTAAACTTATCCTTGTTTTTGCCGGTGCTTATCTATTTGCCATTACGGTAACTCACATTTTACCTGAGCTGTACATTCAGAATGTAGGACTCGAATGGGTAGGTGGATTTGTGCTACTAGGTTTTTTTCTCCAGCAAGTTCTGGAGTATTTTACTTCCGGGATTGAACACGGCCACTTACCTTCGGCTGAAGATCATCATAATCATCATGGCCACAATCATAGCCACCATCATAAATCCGTATCTGCGTTTGTCTTGCTAACAGCCCTTTGCGTACATGCTTTTTTAGAGGGTGGAATTTTAGCCCAGACAAATCAAAATAGTGTACAGTACGACATCAATGCAATCTTAATAGGCATTGTATT
>JAKEEN010000242.1 GCA_022616575.1 Flammeovirgaceae bacterium | reverse complement strand
CCTCGAACAGCCGCACGGCGCTCAGCTCCGGATACGTCGCGAGGCGCTCCGCGATGATCGCATGGTACGGTGCGAGCTTCGTCGGGCTCTGCACCCGCTGCCGAAGTGCAGCGATCGTCAGGCAATGCCTCTCGATTCTACCCAGGCAAGTGCCCTACGGCTTGCATCAAATTCAACCGGTAACGTGATGATTGCGAAAGCAGCAAATACCCCGTAACACACAATCATGATAAGAATGGCCGTACTCCACGGCAAAATATTTTGAGCGAAGAATCCGCCAAAGATCATGATCATGAAAATGAAGTTGAGTACTCGTGCACTTACGTTTTGAACCGGCACCATCGCTGAGCGAAGTTTTAACATCGCATACGCATTGGCATGTTGCACAGCATGGCCACATTCGTGTGAGGCAACAGCGGCAGCAGCCGCATTTCTACCATGATAAACTTCCTGGCTAAGGTTCACCGTTTTATCCATCGGATTATAGTGATCAGTCAACTGACCTTCTACAGAAATAACCTTTACATCCTGAATGCCATTATCGGCTAACATGAGGCGTGCAATTTCTGCACCGGTGAGGTCTCTTTTTAAATGTACTTGTGAATATTCTTTGAATTTACTTTTCAGGCGGTTGCTCACCATCCAACCCACAGCCATGAAAAATAACCCTATAATCAATGCTCCCATAAATTGTCTTTTTTAAATTTTACGGATTCAAAGATGCAAGGTTCACACCAAAAAGAAAAGCCTGCCAAGATGACACAGAAATAAACAAAAAAAGCCTTCCAATTTTTGGAAGGCCTTATTTTTTGAGTCCGTTGTTGATTTAATCAACTAATCAACCTCTGTCACTACAAACGACCTGTTACCAATTGTTATTAATATTTGGTTGTCACAAACTCCGGATCCTAACTCTGCAGGATAAGCATAGTTTACAGAGCGGCTACGTGTTACAAAACCCTGGATAGTCACTTCGGCTTTTCCGTCAATTCTTGCAAAGCCGCTATCATTTGCGCGACATGACCAATGTGAAATGATAGGGGAAAGAATGGCATGTGTTACTACTCTTCCTGTTGACCAAGTGCCTATAATTTCACCTGTAATCTCGTATTCATTATTTGTAATATCACCGTCTAAAATTCCGCCTGTCCACTTGCGTGTTCTTGAGCCATTGTACACCACTGATTCACCATTTGGAAATGTAATAGTAAGAGCGTTTAGTTTTTTAACATTTTGGATGTAGTCGATTTCTTCAGTACCGGCCACATAGAACACCGAGATATCGCGCAATTCTATTTCACCGGAAACTGACTTGTTGTTTACAACGTAGTTTTCGAAAGTGATAATGCGATTGCCAACATTGTCGCCCAGGGTACCGCTATAGGTAATGATAATTTTACCGCTTCTTTCACGTCCATAAGGGCCTACACAACTCTCACCAAAATCAATGGTTACTGTTTTAGTCTCGGCATTGTGAGTTACCGTGGCACAACCATATTCACCGGAAACACGGCCTGTGATTGAACCGCTTACTAATCCTTCTTCCACATCGTTAGCAACTTCTAATACATCGTCTGAGTCGTCATCGCCTTCTGATGCTTGTTGAGCTAGTTCCATTTCTTCATTTTCATTATCAAACAGCTTCTCATCATCCTGACAGGAGAAAAGTGAGAAGGATAGCACTAAAAATGAAGCAATTCCAAATTTTAAGAAATTCGTTTTCATGGGGTTATTGTTAAGTTTTTTTGATTTAAAAGGTTTTCGTCTTCTCAACAATCCCGGCCAGTTGATTGGTGAAAAAGACGATGCTTAGAGCGTTAGCGCTTTGAAAGGTTTAAAACGGAAAAAGAAAAATTTTAAACAGCTGAAGAGGGCCTGCGAAGTTTAATAGCTGTTGCAAGCACAGACAGGGCACCACCAACAATCATAATCAGTGTTTGCCAACCGTGAAAAACGAACGTAAATGCCACCGCCTCACTTTGAGGGACCTGGTAAAGAAAAACCAATCCGGCAGGCACCAGCGTATGATAGGATCCGGTGCCACCGGGAAGAGGTGCAGCCATCGCAATGGAACCAATGGCGAATAGAGTTAATACCGCACTAAAGCCCAATGCAGAGGTTTCCGGGAAAGCCATAATTACAGTGTAACTCATCAAAAAATATAAAGACCATATAATTAATGAGTAGGTAATAAATAAGCTTTTGTTAGGGAGTTTAAAAACAGACATAAGCCCGTCTTTAAATCCGCCCAATATTTTTTTCATAAATTTTTTTAAGCGTTCATTTCTAATGATGAAAAAATAAGTGGCAACACCTGCAATCATTAGACTTAAAAGTAGAATGAGGATGATATTAATTTTTGAACCTCCCGGTGAAAACGAAATGGGCAGTGTTTCAACGAACGAAAGAATTTTTACTGATTCAAAAACAAAAGAGAGTGAAAGTAGAACAAGCAGACAAATCACATCTACAATCCTTTCGAGAACTACGGTGCCAAATGAAATTTCTACCGGAGCTTTGTCGAGTCGATACAGATTATAGCAACGTGAAACTTCTCCGCCTCTCGGAATAACTAAGTTAACAAGGTAACCGATCATTAGAGATAAGAAACTATTGGTGAGTGTAACGTTATTTCCAGTGGGGGCTAGAAGCATTTTCCAACGTTCTGCACGAATCACATGGCTGATAATTGCCACAACAGCCATGAAAAATAACCAACCCTTATCGGCTGAGTTCCATGTGTCAAGAATGTAGCCCCACTTATCTTCACCTTCTTTCGGTTGAAGGCCGCGCAACGAAAACCAGATTAAAAAAACAGTGACACCGAAAATGACAATGTACTGAAGGCTGGTTTTAAGTCGGGAAGAAGCCAAGTGTCAGGAGAGTTTGTTTTCGGGAGTTGGAAAAATGATCCAGGGTTTGAATTTTTTGGCTTCCTCAAACTCCAGAGAAGCATAAGAGAAGATTATAACTAAGTCGCCTACCTGGGCTCTTCTTGCAGCGGGTCCATTGAGGCACACCATACCTGAGCCACGTTCGCCTTTGATGATGTAGGTTTCCAAACGCTCTCCGTTATTCACATTAACCACCGTTACCTTCTCGCCTTCAATCATATTGGCTGCGTCCAACAAGTCAGCATCAATGGAAATACTGCCGACATAATGTAACTCTGCCTGGGTTATTTTAGCCCTGTGAATTTTCGATTTTAAAACATCAATTCTCATAAAATTGGTCGCAAATATAGAATTATAAAAGTAGGTTATCGATTAGGCGTACCTCACCAGCATAACCAGCAATGCAGAGGATAGGGTTTTTAGAGTCTGCAACGTTACGGATCGAAATTAAGTTTTCGCTGTCGGCAAGCTCAAAATATTCCAATTTAAAATCCGGATGGCTTTCAATTCGTTGGTTCATCAAATTTTGTATCTCAGAAAAAAGCATTCCTTTCCTTAAAAGTTCCTTTGCTTCGACTAAT
>JAKEEN010000241.1 GCA_022616575.1 Flammeovirgaceae bacterium | reverse complement strand
GGTGTTCCCGGCCCGCCTCTACGGACGCAAGGAAAAGACAGGCGCCAAGATTGAAGTTTTCCTTCTTCGCGAATTAAATGCCGAAATGCATCTGTGGGATGTATTGGTTGACCCTGCCCGTAAAATTCGTGTTGGCAATAAGCTCTACTTTGGCAATGGCGATTTAGTAGCCGAGGTTATAGACAATACGACTTCGCGAGGCCGTACCATCAGATTCTTATTTGACGGTGACTCAGCTTCGTTTGACAAAGTGATTGAAACGTTGGGCGAGACTCCTCTCCCTAAGTACATTAAGCGAAAAGTGGAAGCAGAAGATAAAGATCGTTTTCAGACCATCTTTGCAAAAAATAAAGGAGCTGTATCGGCACCAACGGCCGGGCTCCACTTCACGAAACAATTGGTAAAGCGTCTTGAGATTAAAGGCGTTGATTTTGGATACATCACGTTACACATCGGTTTAGGAACCTTCCGCCAGGTTGATGTGGAGGATCTGACCAAACATAAAATGGATTCCGAAAATTTTATTGTAGGGCCCGATGTAGTAGCCAAAGTGAACAAAGCGCTTGATAACAAGAACCGGGTATGTGCTATTGGTACAACTGCCATGCGCTCCCTGGAATCTTCCGTCTCTGCCACAAACCGTCTGAAACCCCGTGAAGGCTGGACAGACCGGTTTATTTTCCCTCCGTATGATTTTAAAATCTGCAATGCCATGGTTACAAACTTCCACATGCCAGAGTCAACCTTGCTTATGATGGCGGCAGCTTTTGGCGGATTCGATTTGATTATGGAAGCTTACAAAGTAGCTAAGAAAGAAAAATACAAATTCCTTACCTATGGTGATGCCATGTTGATCCTCTAAACCTCTTTTACGAGGTAAAGGAATAATGATATCGCTACCGGATAGACAAAGAAGTACTGGAAAGAGGGCACAAAAATTCTGAAGAAAATTCCGAAAGGAACCAGCAGTAACAAAAGGCCAGTGATCACCAACACGGCCTTTTTTGTTTTATCCATCGGCTGTCGGAAGATTTGAAGAAGGCGATAAACCAGGAACGTAACTACAAGTACATTGAACACTATTATGAGCAGACGAAATATTACCATGTTCTGAAGATTTCAGTAAATATAGTATTAATCAAAATTACCGCCTTTTTGTAACTTTAAGTTATGATGACTCGCGAACAGGTTCTTACCACGCTGCGGAAACACAAGCCAGACTTGCAAAAGAAATACCCTATTGCAAACCTAGAGCTATTCGGCTCCTACGCAAGGAACGAGCAAACTCCGGACAGCGATGTGGATTTACTCATTGAATTCAGTGGACCTATTGGGTGGGAAATAGTTGACCTGGTGGAATATCTCGAGAACATCCTTCACGTAAAAAAAGTAGACCTGATTTCAAAAAAATTTCTAAAACCACGGTATAAGCCTTACGTAGAGAGCGATTTAATACATGTCTAAACGTATTGCCAAACTTCTGGTGGAGGATATTATTGAAGCGATCGAATATATCGAAGAATTCAGTCCGTCTACATACGAAGAGTTGGTTAAGGACAAGAAATCCCAACGTGCTATTTTAAGAAATCTGGAAGTCATTGGGGAGACTTCCAATCGAATTCCAAAAGAATTTCGCGATCTATATCCAGCTATCGAATGAATAAGGTGATTAGAACACGACATTGTTTACAAGACCTCAAGTGATGACCGAATACGCTTTGATTGTAGCAGGAGGCAAAGGCACCCGGATTAAGAGCAGTTTGCCCAAACAATTCATTGAACTCCTGGGCAGGCCTATCCTGATGCATACTATAGATGCATTCCAACGCTATTCCGATACCATCAAAATTATCCTCGTTCTTCCTGAAGATGATTTCTCAACATGGAGGCTACTCTGCGAAAAGCACAACTTCACTAAGGCTGTCACTTTGCAAAAAGGCGGGGACACTCGGTTTCAGTCTGTAAAGAATGGATTGGATCTTATTGAAGGAGAAGGCTTAGTTGCCATACATGACGGAGTAAGGCCGTTGGTGAGTGAAGATATTATCGGAGCTTCATTCAGACTGGCAGCAGTTCATCAATCAGCAGTAGCCGCAGTGCGATTAAAGGAATCCATTCGGGTAACTGACCAGGACAATACAAAGGCTGTTGATCGCTCTCGTTACCGATTGATCCAAACACCCCAAACATTCTCTGTGTCCCTGATCAAAAAAGCATATCAGATTAAAGATGATCCAAGTCTGACTGACGATGCCAGTGTAGCCGAGCGAAGCGGGCATGTTATTTCCCTGTTTGAGGGCAGCAATGAAAACATTAAAATTACAACCCCGGAAGATTTAATTATCGCAGAGGCGCTTCTCAGTTCCAAGTTTAAAGTTCAACGTTGAAAGTATACTGGCTAAAAAAGAAATAGCCCCGCACTGCGAGGCCATTTTCAAATCAACTAATTATCAAATTAGTTAGTATTCATCTTCGTTGAAAAAGAAATCTTCTTTAGTCGGGTAGTCAGGCCAAATCTCCTCAATACTCTCATACGGTTGCCCGTCATCTTCTAACTCCTGAAGGTTCTCAACCACCTCTAACGGAGCGCCAGACCGGATCGAGTAATCGATAAGTTCATCTTTGGTTGCCGGCCAGGGTGCATCTTCCAGATACGAGGCTAATTCGAGGGTCCAATACATAAGTTTGTTCTCCTTTTAATTTTCCGCAAAAATAGAATTAATTAGTCCATAGTCAATAGACGACAGTCGATAGCAAAAAACTAAAAAA
The DNA here is from genome assembly GCA_022616575.1 of Flammeovirgaceae bacterium. Classification (GTDB taxonomy): domain Bacteria; phylum Bacteroidota; class Bacteroidia; order Cytophagales; family Cyclobacteriaceae; genus JAKEEN01. The sequence continues at coordinate 1,469 of JAKEEN010000241.1, read as the reverse complement.
AGTAACCTGTTCAGTATAGGCTATCAACTATGGACTATGGACTAAAAAACCCATATTTGCCCCTCAAAATTCACAGGCATGGCGGACGAAAAAATTATTTTCTCAATGTCGGGAGTAAGCAAAATTTACCCTCCCAGTAAGCAAGTTCTTAAAGACATCTACCTTTCATTCTTTTACGGTGCTAAAATCGGGGTGTTGGGTCTCAATGGCTCAGGTAAGTCTTCCCTTCTTCGCATTATTGCGGGTATCGATAAGGAATTCCAGGGTGAGGTTGTCTCTGATCTCGGTTACACAGTCGGATTGCTTGAACAAGAACCCGCATTAAATAAGAGCAAGACGGTGAAAGAGGTAGTTGAGGAGGGCGTTCAGGAAATTACTTCCATGTTAAAGGAATTTGAAGCTATTAATGAAAAATTTGCTGATCCGGAAGTACTTGAGAATCCGGATAAGATGGATAAGCTCATCCAGAAACAGGGCGAAATTCAGGAAAAACTAGATGCAGCCGGGGCGTGGGAATTAGATCACAAACTCGAGCGAGCCATGGATGCTTTACGCTGTCCACCTTCAGATACCAAAGTTGAATTTCTTTCAGGTGGTGAAAAAAGAAGAGTGGCCTTATGCCGACTGCTCCTTCAGGAACCTGATGTTTTATTATTGGATGAACCAACCAATCACCTGGATGCTGAATCTGTACTTTGGTTAGAGGAACACTTACGTCAATATAAAGGCACCATCATTGCCGTTACGCACGATCGTTATTTCCTTGATAATGTTGCCGGTTGGATCCTGGAACTTGACCGTGGGGAAGGTATTCCATGGAAAGGAAATTATTCTTCATGGCTTGATCAAAAACAAAAGCGACTCGCCCAGGAAGAAAAAACAGAATCCAAGCGCCAGAAAACATTAGAGCGCGAATTGGAATGGGTTCGCATGAATCCAAAAGGAAGACATGCCAAAGGAAAAGCACGTTTAGCGAATTATGAAAAATTATTAAGTCAGGAAGCCCGGGAGAAAGAAGAGAAGCTTGAATTATATATTCCACCCGGCCCGCGTCTTGGCAATAAAGTAATAGAGGTAACAGGTGTGGCTAAGGGATATGATGATAAACTGTTATATGAAAATCTCACTTTCTCGCTCCCGCCCGCGGGTATCGTAGGAATTATCGGACCCAACGGTGCAGGTAAGACCACACTCTTCAAAATGATTACAGGTAAAGAAAAACCGGATGCCGGAACTTTTGAGATTGGCGAGACCGTGAAGATTGCCTATGTTGATCAGGAACACGATGATTTAAAACCGGAAGAGACCGTGTTTCAGGCGATCACCGGGGGGAATGATCTCATTATGCTGGGCGGAAAAGAAATGAACGGACGCGCTTATGTTGGAAAATTCAACTTCAACGGTACCGATCAGCAGAAGAAAATAAAAGAACTATCCGGGGGTATGCGTAACCGCGTTCACCTGGCAAT
>JAKEEN010000240.1 GCA_022616575.1 Flammeovirgaceae bacterium | reverse complement strand
ATTTTCACTTGTCGGAAAGTCAATAAAAATGGTTTCGAATAAGTATTCTGAGAATGGTTTTGTAAAAAGTCCTCGTTCGCCAACTGACATCGACCCGAATGTATCCCCATGATAAGCGCCATCGATGGCGATAACTTTGCGTTTCTGAATTGATTGATTATGCCAAAATTGAATGGCCATTTTAATAGCCACTTCAACTGCTGTGCTTCCGTTATCAGAGAAGAAGACTTTTGAGAAATTTCCGGGAGCGTGTTGAATTAATTTTTGAGATAGATGAATTGCCGGTTCATGCGTGAAGCCGGCAAAAATTACGTGTTCTAATTTTGCTGACTGCTCGGCAACGGCCTTGGCAATTTTTGGGTGCGAATGCCCATGTAAATTCACCCACCAGGAAGAGATAGCATCAATAATTTTTCTTCCATCGTGCGTTTGAAGATAGACTCCTTCGGCCTGGGTAATCAATAACGGTTCCGGGGCACCTTGAAGCGGAGTAAAGGGATGCCAGATATTATTTTTGTCGATGGTGCTTAACTTATTCATCCCAATTGCTTTTTAGGATTGTGGCATATTTTTTAACTATTTCCCGGGTAATCTCCTCTTCTTTTTCTACGCGAAGCAGGCACTTATATTTAGCATGATGAAGAATTATTTTTTCGCTTTCCGGGTTTGATTCTCCATTAAAAATAATTCCTTTCACAACTAAATTCTTTTTCTTGAGAAGCTCTGCTGTAAGTAATGTGTGATTGATACTGCCCAAGTATAAATCAGATACCAGTATAACCGGTGTATTTAGTTTCACGGCAATATCAATAACAAAGTCATGCTCATTTAATGGAACCAGGCAACCACCCGCACCTTCAACAATGATTGAGTTTTTAGTATTGGGGAGTTGAATTGACTTTAAATCGATGGTGACATTATCGATTTTGGCTGCTGCGTGTGGTGAGGCGGGTGTTTGTAAGGCGTATTGCTCCGGCCAGATTACAGTTTTTGGGTTACTGACCAGTGACCTGACTATGTCTGAATCCATAGGGTGCCCTGCCTGAATGGGTTTCCAATAATCGAATCCGAGTGCTTCACATAAGATTGATGAGACCAACGTTTTTCCACTATCGGTGTCAATCGCTGTTATGAAGTAGTTCATGCACGAATTAAAGCATGGAAAGTGATTCTGCCAAAGATTGAATTTCGTGGTTTGCGTTAAACGTGTGCAGGCAAACCCGAATGCGTTCGGTACCGGCTGGTACTGTTGGCGAAAGAATAGGACGCACATCAAACCCGTTGGTCCTTATTTTTTCTACTGCTTGCTTCACTTCCGAATTGCCAGGAATTACAATTCCCTGAATTTGACTTTCGCTGTTCATTACGCTTAGTTTTCGTTTGTTTGCTTCTGAGCGAAAGAGTTTTACTTTTTCTGACAATTCATTTTGTAAATATCCATGGTCATTTAAACAACTAAAGGCGCAATCTATACTGGCGATGCTGTGAGGTGGAAGGGCTGTCGTATAAATAAATGGTCGCGCAAAATTAATGAGGTAGTCGATCAGATTTTTTGAACCGACCACACATGCGCCATGTACACCCATTGCTTTACCAAAAGTGTAAATGCGAATAGGGATTTTATTCTCCAATCTTAAGGAAACAGATAACCCAGAACCTTGTTCTCCCATTATTCCGGTACTGTGCGCTTCATCTAAAATAATGGACGCGTTGAATTTATCAGCCAATGCAGTTAATTCTTTTACATTGCACAGATCGCCATCCATGGAGTAAATCGATTCAACTGCAATGAAAATATTCCCTTCGGATTTTTTGAGTTTGCTTTCGAGGTCGTTGAAGTCGTTGTGCCTGAAGGAAAGCCGGTTAGCCCAACTCAGCCGTGCGCCATCGCGAATACAGGCATGAATTAATTCATCATAGATAATTGTATCGCCTTTTTGAGGAATGCAGGAGAGAACGGCTTGATTGGCCGCGTATCCAGAATTGAAGATTACTGCAGCCTCAGCTTTAAAAATTTTAGCCAATTTTTGTTCAACCTGTTCTGTATATTCATTGTTTCCTGAAAGCAGGCGACTACCGGTAGCTCCATTGGAATGAGAAAGTGAATTTACTTTTTGCTGAATGCTTCTAAAGAGTTCTTCCGATCGGGCCAGTCCTAAATAATCATTGGACGTGAAATCGATTAGGTTTGCTGAAAAGGTGAGCCTTCTAAGTGAATTCTCCTGCTCCCGTTTAAGAAGTTTGTCTTTTAGCGATTTTTCCAGTTCGCTCATCTCATTTTCCCCTCATCTTCTCAACCATATCCCACATCGCATCCGGTATCATTTCCAAATGACTAAACTCACCTCCGTTGCGTAGCCATTCACCTCCATCAATGGTCACGACTTCACCATTAATGTAAGCGGAATAATCTAAAAGCAAATAGGCAGCCAGATTAGCGAGCTCCTGATGATCGCCCACTCGCTTAAGGGGTATGCGCTCAGCAGGATCAAATTTTTGCGCCAGGTCTCCCGGCAGTAATCTACTCCATGCTCCTTCGGTAGGAAATGGACCTGGTGCAATAGCGTTGCTTCGAATGTTATACTTAGCCCATTCAACAGCCAGTGAGCGAGTGAGCGCCAATACGCCTGCCTTTCCACAAGCCGATGGCACTACATAGCCTGAACCCGTCCAGGCGTAGGTGGTTACAATATTTAAAAATATTCCGGATTGCTTTTTGGAGATCCAATTTTTTCCGACAGCCAGTGTTGTATAATACGTTCCGCGCAAAACAATATCAACAACGATATCAAATGCGCGATGCGAAAGCCGCTCTGTTGGACTAATAAAATTGCCTGCAGCATTATTTAAGACTCCATCAAGTCTTCCGAATTTTTCTTCGGCATTTTTTATTACACTTTCAATCTCCTCGTATTTGCGTAAATCAGCAGGAACCGCTAATACTTTTCCTCCGGTTTCATGCATGAGTTCTGAAGCGGTTTTATCAATCACTTCTTTCTTTCGACTCGTGATAACAAGATTTCCCCCTAACTGTAAAATGTATTTACCCATGGATCGGCCCAGGCCTGTACCACCACCGGTAATTAGAATGGTTTTGTCTTTGAATGAATCGGGTTTGAGCATGCCTTTCATGATAAAAGATTAGAAGAAATCAAGTTAGTACTAAAATTTTAATCAATAAAAAAGCCACTCCGATCTAACGGAATGGCTTTGTGAATTTAGATCAAATTATGCATTAGCCAAACATGCCTTCCAGTTCTGTAGCAAGATCGCCAAAGATTTCATCTAATGGTTGTTTTGTTCCATCGGTGTAGTAGATGTAGACCACTTCTACCAGAATTCCATCCACCTCTACATACTCAACACCAATGTTACCAGCCAACGATCCGTTTACTGTGACTGCTATAGAGACTGAAGGTGGATCGTTTTGATTTACGGGAGCGGCAATAGCAGCATCAAGTCTCACATTGTATAATTGAACAAATCCGGCAATGGCTGTTGGCTCAATTGTATCTCCAAATTCATCAACACCTTTTCCATTACCAAAGGTGGCGCTAACTCCCCAACTGATAATAACGGAACCATTTTTAGAAAGTGTTTCTGAAAAAGAAGTATTGGTCGTGCTCCTATCATCGTAGTCAACATCTAAAGTATATGGGTTAACAAAGAAAGTAACATCAACAAACACGGGATCTGCCGTATCTGAGTTGTAGGAAGCTTCTAAATCGATGGTGGCTATCAATGTGCCATCCACCGTAAGTGAGGCAACCATAATGGTAGGCTCATAAGTTGTATAGGTGCCACCGAAATCTTCATACGTTAACTCAACTTCCTCGTAATCTGTTAGTTTTAAAACCGCATCATTGGTTGATGATCCAGTGGTTGGATACTCAATCTGAATATAGGTTACGTTTGGATCTGTCAACTCAAAATCTTCCAAGGATGGATTCCATTCATAAACACCCCAGTTGGCATCAAAATCAAATGGCTCTTCGCCTTGTACTTTAGCATTTTGAGTTGGTGAAGTGATAACATGGCGAAGTTGGCGTAATCCATCTTTCACCATTATTCTCGGATCTCTTTTTTCTTTGGCCGTTCGACCAAAAGGCAATGGAATTCCTGCACCTGAATAGGTACCTAAATCTTCAAAGGCGGCATATCCATCTGCACTTGTAAACTCACCTAAATCTGTAGATAAAGACTCACCTGCAGATGTGAGTGCTTGCCTGGCTTGGTCGGCACTTAGGTTCGTGTCTTTATCACTACCGCATGCGGCCAACAAAAATGCTGCAAAAACAGCCAACGAGAATTTTTGCAATGGGTTTTTCATATGGAAATTGTTTTAAGGGATGTAAAGGTAACGAAATCAAAGTCCTTTATATTTGTTTGTCTCTAATTTGTAACCTAATTTTTTAAACTCTCATGACAAAAATTATTCCATTCATAATCATTTCAATCCTTTTAGCAGGATGTATTGTTCCAAAAAAGAAATTTGATGATGTTATAGCACAAAAAGTGCAACTCGAGTCTGATTTAGCCGACAAAAATTCTCAACTCGAAAAAGCCAATGCGTCTCTTTCAGAGCTGGATTCGATCCTCAAAAACCTGAAAAACGATACAACCATTCTGCATGCAGATATTAATACCACAAAAAAACGTCTTGCCGAGTTGGACAAGGAGTACACTCAACTCAACACCTATTATAAGAACTTACTCAGCAACAGCGGAAAACTAAACCGCGATATGGCTCAACAACAAGAGCAGCTACTTACTATTCAGCAAAACCTCGAGCGTACACGCAAAGCAAATGATTCGCTTAATACAAGCCTGAGTGAGCGGGAAAAAAAAGTAAAAGAACTTGAGCAAGTGCTGGCGAACAAAGACAAAGCGGTAAACGATTTAAAAAACAAGATCAGTAATGCCTTGCTAAACTTTAAAGAAAACGACCTTACGGTAAAGGTAAAAAATGGCAAAGTGTATGTTTCGCTGACGGAACAGTTGCTCTTTGCTTCCGGAAGTACAGAAGTTGACGCTAAAGGTGTTACTGCCCTGCAACAATTGGCTAAAGCAATTAAAGATCAACACGATATTAATATCATGGTAGAAGGGCACACTGATAATGTTCCTATTTCCAGAAAGTCGCAGTACATGCAAGACAACTGGGACCTGAGTGTGATGCGGGCCACATCCATCACAAAAATATTGACCAGAGCCGGGGTATTGCCAAAACAAATTGTTGCAGCAGGAAAGGGAGAATTCTCGCCACTCGCATCGAACGACACTCCTCAGAATAAACAGAAGAACAGGCGTACAGAAATCATTATCACTCCTGACCTTGGTGAATTGTTTAAGATTTTAGAGACTAACTAATTAATCAATATGCCACGGATAATAGGCTTCATAATTCTACTAATTAATGTACTGGCCATCATCGATGTGTGGAAAAGAGAGCCGACTGTAGAGAGAAAGCTGTTGTGGACAATCGTAATACTTTTGGTGCCTGGTTTGGGTGCACTCGGCTGGTACGTCATCAGCAGGGGAATAATTAATCTTTAAGGCAACACCTTTTCAAGTGAAAAAAAGAGCCATAGCTTAGTTATGGCTCCTGGAAATTGCGGTTGTGTGCTGCTATTCACTAAGCATCACGGCATCAAGGTTCTTTTGTTTCACCATATTATTGAATGCCTGAATATCTTCTTTAAGAACCTGATTCAATAGCTCTAATTGCTTATTGATTTCAGCAGTAATTTCATTTTTAAATGCAATGGCCTGATCGGTAGGTTTAAAATCTCCTATACCGGCTAACGAATTGAGGTGACCTATTTTATTGTTGAGCCTCACCGGATAGTTAAGTGGATCTTGCCCGCTTTTGTTTTTGGTTTGATAAAGAGCCTCTTCGATAGCTTTCATTTTATCTTGAACGGATTTAGCCATATCAATTAACTCTTTGTATTCGTCTTTCTTGTCTTTCAATGGATCAGTGGCCCGGTTCATTTGTTCGCGTGCCTGCCTTATTTTTTTGATAGCCTTGTTGGTCTCGCTTAATTTAGCAATTACATCTTGTTGAAAATCGAACTGAGCTTTCAGGTCAGCATCGCTGGCCGTTGACCGCGGGTCTTTAAGAATAGTAAAACTTGTTTCCATGGGCTGATCGCTCACAGTAAGCTTAACTTTATATTCACCAGGTAATGCTCTTGGGCCGTTGGTAGATGACCACCACAAGATCATACCATCAAATTTTTCAGCTTCCGGATAACGCATATCCCACACGAAACGATTCAGACCTGGTTTAGTGGCAAGCTTTTCTTCTTTTAATTTTTTATCTGGCTTAGTGGAATATTTTCTAATGGATTTTCCATCCAACTGAAAAAACTCTAATTCAACTTTTACGTTGGTTGTGTCTTTCAAAAAATAATGAACCATAACACCCCCGGGATGATTTTGTCCGCTGGTTTTTGAAGGGGCTCTTTGTCCGCCCGCTATTCGGTACGAAGCCAGGGGCTTAAACAAATGAAAGCTCGAACCGGCAACCTGATCGTTTAACTGGTGAAGGGGAGTCAGGTCATCGATCATCCAAAAACTTCTGCCTTGTGTAGCCGCTATCAGGTTATCATTTTTAATGGTAAGGTCTGTGATAGGAACAACCGGCAAATTGAGTTGAAAGGGTTTCCAACTGGCTCCATCATCAAACGAAATGTATATGCCTGATTCGGTTCCGGCATACAAAAGACCTTTGCGTTTTGGGTCTGCACGAAGTACACGCGTGAAGTGCTCTGAAGAAATTCCGTCAGTGATTTTAATCCATGTTTTTCCGTAGTCTTTGGATTTATATAAATAGGGTTGGTAATCGCCTGATTTGTATCGCGTTCCGGCCACATAAATCCCTCCTTTGGTGAACGGATCAAACTCCACACTATTGATCAGGGTCCACTCCGGCATTTCTTTAGGTGTAGCATTATTCCAATTTTTTCCACCATCAGTTGAAACATGAATCAAGCCATCGTCAGAACCTGTAACGATAAAATCTTTTTCATAGGGTGATTCGCCAGCAGCAAAAATGGTGCAGTAGTATTCTACACTCGTATTGTCTTTTGTTATCGGGCCGCCTGATGGTCCTAGCTTGGTAGGATCATTGCGTGTAAGATCGGGGCTGATGGTTTCCCACGATTGTCCTCCATTATATGTAACATGAACGTGAT
>JAKEEN010000239.1 GCA_022616575.1 Flammeovirgaceae bacterium | reverse complement strand
ATGCCTTCGGACATTACTGGCCACAACATTTACGACCTGCACGAACGCCGGTTCAACTTCACTGCTCGATCCTCTTGCTATATATAAAAAATGAATGAATTCTTTCTTTGTGTTCCTTGCTGCCCCCTCTGTAATATTTACAGGAATTGAGACTGATGCTCTTTTTAGCTGAGAAGCTAAACCAAACTTTTCATCTGAAGGTAATTTGCCCGTCAGTGCATAGACAAGTTTAGTCAGCTCAATGCCTTGCTTCCAAACTTCAAGCTTTTTGTGGGGTTTTTCCCTCATATATCTTAATTTTTAATAGACACCTCCTCACCCCCTCACTACAACCCCATGAAGATCAAACTCACTGGCAGACTCAATTTTTACATTTACAAAATCGCCCATCCGCAGGTAATTGTCTGTCGATTCAATAACTACTTCATTATCCACTTCTGGTGAATCAAATTCACTGCGGCCTACAAAGCTTCCAGCCTCCTTCCGATCGATGAGAACTTTCAATGTTTTACCTACGTGTTGTTTGTTCAACTCCAGTGAAATGCCCTCTTGTAACTCCATTACGGCATCCATGCGCTCCTGTTTTACTTCAGCGGGCACATCATCAGCCATAGAAAATGAGTGTGTATTCTCTTCGTGCGAATAGGTGAAAACGCCAAGGCGGTCGAAGCGGGAGGTTTCGATGAACTTCATCATCTCGTCAAAATCAGCTTCAGTTTCTCCGGGGTGTCCTGCAATCATGGTCGTGCGGATGGCAATGCCGGGAACTCTCTCTCGTATGGTTTGCAAAAGTTGCTCAGTCTTTTCCCGTGTAGTTCCCCTTCGCATGAGTTGCAACATCCGGCTTGAGCCGTGCTGTAATGGAATATCCAAATAGTTACAAATATTACTACGCTCGCGCATTACATCTAAGGCTTCTAAAGGGAAACCCGTTGGAAATGCATAATGAAGACGAATCCATTCGATACCTTCCACGTCTGAAAGATGCTTAAGCAAATCTGCGAGATTACGTTTCTTATAAAGATCAAGTCCGTAATAGGTAGAGTCCTGGGCAATCAGTAATAATTCTTTCGTTCCGTTCTTTGCGAGGTTCTTTGCCTCCAACACCAATTCTTCGATAGGTCTGGAAATATGATTTCCTCTCATTAGAGGAATGGCACAGAAAGAACATGGACGGTCGCAGCCTTCTGATATTTTGAGGTAGGCAAAATGACTTGGATTTGTCAGAATGCGTTCACCTACTAATTCATGCTTATAATCAGCTTTGAAAACTTTCAATAAACGGGAAAGGTCGCGTGTACCGAACCAGGCATCCACATCGGGTATTTCTTTTTCAAGTTCGTCTTTATATCGCTGCGAAAGGCAGCCTGTAACATACACTTTGTCAACAATGCCCTCTTCTTTGGCATCTACATACCGAAGAATCGTGTCGATAGACTCTTGTTTGGCATTATCTATAAATCCACAAGTATTAATAACAACCACACTGGCATCGTCTTCTTTTGATTCGTGTACAACATTGATGCCATTACCGCGAAGTTGGGTTAACAGCACTTCAGAGTCCACCTGGTTTTTAGAGCAGCCCAGCGTAACAATGTTTACTTTGGTATTCCTGATTCCTTTAGTTTTCACTTCCCCCTCTTTCTTTTAATTAATCCGCAAAAATACAAAAATAGCCTTGCTCTTTAAGATAGGCGACTATATTTGCCTCATGAGTAAATGGTGGGTATTGGCCCTTTTTTTATTGTGTTTGAGTTGTCTGGAAGAGCCCGATTGCCTGAAATCATCAGGAAAGGTGGTGAAAGCGGCCTTTATAAAACTAGAAGAAAATGAAGCCGATACGGTGGTTATAAAATCGATTGCGGTTGAAGGCCTGGCCGACAGTGTTTTCTATCAGGATTTTGGAACTGATCTGAATGATACCTTGTCTTCTGTTATTTTTGAGGTCAATCCATTTGCCACTTCTTCGATTGTTCATTTTTATTTTCCTGATGATACACTGGATATGGATCTTTTATACACAGTAACTACGCGATTTATTTCAGCGGACTGTGGAGCGGATCAATTGATTGCTGATTTAAGAATTGAGAGTACAGAATTTGATTCTGTGCGTGTCATTAATAGTCAAATTGCCAATGAAGCAGCTACGAATATTTATATCTATCAGTAGTCTTTTGTTGGCTAGTCAAATGGGATTTGCACAATAAGATACGACACGAAGTTTCATCCCAACAGGTGTGCGTTTAGGTACTGACTTGATTAGTATTATTTGGTCACGAACAGGTGATTCATTTAAAGGGTACGAGTTTAGCGGAGATGTGGATTTTAATCACTATTATCTAACAGCGGATTTCGGTAAGTGGGAAAGAGTTTTTGCTCCCGAAAACGGAAGGTATTCAAATGATGGAAATTACTGGCGGGTGGGGATTGATTATAATTTCCTGAAAAAAGATCCGGAGAGGAATATGTTTTTCTTTGGACTACGTTATGCAAATGGAAAATTTTCAGAAAACTTCACCTACACATTTGATGATCCGTTGTGGGGATCGAGTAACCAAACTCTTACCAATGCAGATGTAAAAGCAAAATGGATGGAACTTACCACGGGGTTGCGCGTAAAAATCTGGAAGGTGATCTGGATGGGCTATACGGCCCGTTACAAATTCGGACTTTCAACGAAAGGTGAAGGCTCTTTGATTCCGCATGATGTTCCGGGTTATGGAAGAACGGACAAGGATTTTTACTGGGGCTTTAATTATATGATTCTGGTGAAGATACCGGTGAGAGGTTAGGAAGTTTAGAGTTGTAAAGTTTAACGTTTAAAATTGCCTTCCGGCTTTCAACTTTCAACCTTACTGAAGAGAGAATCGACAAACTCCGTTTTGTCAAATACCTGCAGGTCATCCACTTTTTCACCCACTCCTATATATTTAACAGGAATCTTAAACTCATCAGAAATTCCGATTACCACACCGCCTTTTGCGGTACCATCTAATTTGGTGATCGCTAAAGCGGTCACATCGGTAGCTTTGGTGAATTCTCTTGCCTGAATCATTGCGTTTTGTCCCGTGCTTCCATCTAATACCAACAGAACTTCATGGGGTGCATCGGGCACTACTTTCTGCATGACGCGCTTTATTTTCAAGAGCTCTTGCATCAAATTCACTTTGGTATGGAGTCGGCCAGCTGTATCAATAATGATGACATCAGCACTTTCATCAACACCTTGCCTTACAGCATCAAAGGCTACTGCTGAAGGATCTGTGTTCATTCCCCTCGAAACAACCGGAATGCCTACGCGTTGTCCCCATAGTTTTAATTGATCCACTGCGGCAGCCCGAAACGTATCAGCCGCACCTAGTAAAACCTTCTTTCCTTTTTTTGAAAATTGCGCAGAGAGTTTTCCAATAGTGGTTGTTTTACCAACCCCATTTACCCCCACCACCATAATCACATAGGGTTTTTTGTCAGAAGGAATTTCAAAGTCGGTGAGTGTTGAAGTATTGCTTTCGCTTAGTAGGGAGGCTATTTCTTCTTTGAGAATGCGATCCAGTTCAGTAGTTCCCAGGTATTTATCTTTTGAGACACGCAGTTGAATGCGTTCAATAATTTTCAGGGTAGTGTCAACACCCACGTCAGATGAAATCAGGATTTCTTCAAGGTTATCGAGTACATCATTATCAACTGTACTCTTGCCAACGATGGCCTTGCCAAGTTTGGTAAAGAAGTTTTCTTTTGACTTCTCAAGACCCTTGTTGAGGGAATCTTTTTTCTCTTTTGAAAATAAACCGAACATAAATCCCAAATAACAAAAACCAAATAACAAACAATGTCGAAATACTAAAGACCAAAATTCAAAAACTTGGCTAACTGGATTTTGAAATGATGGATGAGAATATTTTAAGTAGTTCTGAAGCCTCTTGGAGCAACTTTTTCCTTTGACCTTCTAATTCCATATCTGAAATTAATATGAGTTCTAACCACAGTTTTGATTCTTTGGCTTCTTTTCGGCAAATTTTTACCCGCATCAAAAAGTATTTTTTACTGAGGGCTTCATTTGCTTCAATATAATTTGCCGCCACTGAACCGGATGACCTGACTAACTGCTTCCCGTCTTCAATATTTGCAGTATCCTTGTGAAGAGACCGAACCAATGAGCTGCAATCTTTAGCAAATTGTTTTGTCCTGTCTTCTAAATCGTAAGTAGCCACTGACTATGAATTTATTGAGGGAAATTGTCCTTTATCAGATTAAATTCCAAATAACAAGCACCAAATCAAAACAATAACCATAGATCAAGTACGAATCACTTTTTCCAGTTTCGTATTTGAATATTAAAGATTTGGATATTGTTTACTATTTGTCATTTGAGGTTTTGAATTTTATTTAGCAGAAACAAAAAAGTCCCTTGCGGGACTCTTCGAATTTCTGTACAAAGCCGATTACTTCTTAGCGAGTGTTTCTTTTACTAACTCAGCCGGAACAATTTCTTCTCTAAAGGTGTAAGCACCGGTCTTCTCAGACTTAACGGCACGGATAACTTTCGCAAAACTCTTGTTATCACCTTTCTTCAGGGTAGCAACTACTTTCTTAGCCATGATTACTTAATTTCTTTGTGCAACGTTACTTTTTTCAAAACTGAATTGTACTTCTTCAACTCTAAGCGCTCCGTAGTGTTTTTACGGTTCTTGGTTGTGATGTAACGGCTCATGCCGGGCATGCCACTTGTCTTATGCTCAGTGCACTCTAATATTACTTGTACTCGGTTGCCTTTCTTTGCCATGGGGCTATTTCTTTAAATATTACAAAACCAAATTTCCGTTTGCTTTGGCTTCTTTCAGCACAGCTGAAATACCAACTTTATTGATCGTTTTGATGGCCTTCGTAGAAAGCTTCAAGGTGATCCATTTCCCTTCTTCAGGGATGAAAAAACGCTTTTTCTGAAGATTTGGATAAAATCTTCTCTTCGTCTTATTGTTTGCGTGCGAAACGCTGTTGCCTACCTGAGGTCTTTTTCCAGTGATTTGACAAACTCGTGCCATGTCTTAAAACGGGGTTATCCTTAAAAAAGGACTGCAAATATCGGTAAAAGTGCCCCACTTTTCCAAGCCCTGAGAGAAATATGCTTGTAGACCCCGATGCGAATATACCCACTAGTGGGTATTTAACGGCTTTTTGGGCTTAGCTACATTTGAGATACCCTAAAGAATTACATGAATTACCGCTTTAAAGACAAAAACGACAGGTCTGAAACCCTACTAACTCTCACTGTTTATAGTATTAAGGTTGAGAAGGGGGACAAGCATGTGGTGGTTCCCTTCGCCTCCATTAGTCATGTAAAAATGGGCAGAGAAAACGGGTATTATTATCTATTGCTAAGTGGTGAAGGCTTTACGCCTTTACGAATTCCAAGCCGCGCATTCAATGGACAAGCCCGGGTCGATCAGGGAAGAGCATATTCTACTTTTGTGCGGGTACTTCATTATCACCTTCGGGAGAAGAGCAAAGCACAATACGCTATTGGTATGAATATGAACCAAAGCATTTTTGCGGCCTTCATTTTTTTGGTTTCCGGGCTTGCCTCATTTTTTATTGCCCGGGAGGGATATATTAACATAGAGCCATTTATTGCCGGCATTCTGGCAGCTTTTGGAATAACCTCCCTATTCATTTTTCTGAACAAGGGTCATTTGCCACGTCCCTACTCGCCTGATTTTATTCCTGAACATCTATTGCCCTCTGAAAGTAATCAAGCAGCGGGACTGGAGAAAAATCAGCTGATCATTTAGCCTCCTGTTTTTAAGTCGCAGATTGGCGAGAAGCCTTATCTTGGATGCTTATTGATTATGAACATCCAGGAATTATATATCAAGTACCTGCAAAGCGGTAAGGTCTCAACAGATACGCGTCAAATTCAACCGGGCTCCCTGTTTTTTGCTTTGAGAGGTGAAAAATTCAATGCCAATGAATTTGCCGAAGAGGCGCTCTTAAATGGTGCTGCTTATGCTGTGGTGGATGAGGCACGGTTTGTAAAAGGCGATACGTTCATTTTGGTTGATGATAGTTTAAAGGCCTTGCAAGAATTGGCCCGTTATCACCGTTCACAATTAAAAATCCCTTTCATCGGATTGACAGGTTCGAACGGAAAGACTACTTGCAAAGAATTATTGAATGCTGTTTTAAATAAGAAGTATAAAGCATTTGCTACAAAAGGGAATCTCAATAACCACATCGGTGTACCGCTCACCGTCCTTGCGATTAGCTCAGCAATAGAGATTGCCATAATAGAAATGGGTGCTAATCATGTTGGCGAAATCGCTTTGCTTTGTTCCATTGCAAATCCAACTCATGGATTCATCACCAATATTGGTAAGGCGCATATCGGCACCTTCGGTGGATTTGAAAACATCATTCGTAGTAAATCAGAATTGTTTCAACATCTTATTACACATAAAGGACAAGTATTTATTAATTCGCAAAACCCGATTCTGGAAAACATGGCCAGGCGATTTGAGAAACCTTTATTTTATCCTGCCAAAAGCGATTATTATCACTGTGAATTAATAGAGGCAAGTCCCTTTGTGAAGTTCAAAGCGGAGAATGGAGATGATGTGCAAACAAAATTGATAGGGTCATACAATTTTGAGAATATCGCATCCGCTCTTTGTATCGGAAAATATTTTGGTGTTGATGCCAACGATGCTAACCAGGCTATTGCAGAATATGCACCGGCCAATATGCGCTCACAGATTATTCTGAAAGGTGGGAACACAATTATCCTTGATGCCTATAACGCAAATCCGGATTCGATGAAAGCCGCCATCGAAAATTTGGCTGAAATGAAAGCCGAGAGGAAAGTATTGATACTTGGCGATATGTTTGAATTAGAGGGTGAAGCGGAAAAGGAGCATAAAGCTATCGGTGAGCTGATTAAACAAAGAGACTTTAACGAGGTGTATTTATGCGGACCATTTATGAGCGCTGCTTCGAAAGAGTACCCACTGGCAAAGCATTTTTTTGAGCGTAAGGATCTTGTGAATTTTTTGCAAGACAATGCTATTCATAATGCAACAATACTAGTGAAAGCTTCTCGTGGAATTGGTCTGGAGGCTGTAGTTGATGTATTATAATTAAAGGATGAATTCATTTAAGGTTAAAATATTATGGACTTCAATTTGATTCTCGGCTTTTTAAAAAGCCTTGCTAAAAACAACAACCGCGACTGGTTTGAAAAGAATAAAGCAAAATATCTAGATGCCAAAACAGGGTTTGAAGATTTTCTCGAAACCTTTCACAAAGAATTGCTAAAGTTCGATGAAAGCCTTGGAAGCATTAATCCGCGTAAGCAAGCGTTTAGAATTTATCGCGATGTACGCTTTAGCAAAGACAAGCGGCCCTATAAAGTAAATATGGGAGCAGGGTTTTCGCCTAAAGGAAAAATGGAGCAGGAGGCCGGTTATTATATCCATATTGAACCGGGTAAAAGTTTTGTAGCCGGTGGCATGTACATGCCTAACCCGGAAAACCTGGCGAAGATCAGGCAGGAGATTGATTATAATGCAGATAAACTGCAAAAGATTCTGAAGAGCGCGAAGTTCAAAAAATTCTTTAACGGACTCGATGATTTTGATCGTGTGAAGACGGCACCGAAAGGGTACCCGAAAGATCACCCACAAATAGAATTACTCAAGAATAAAAGTTTTATAGTTTCGCACCCGTTTACAGAGGCGCAAGTGAAGGATAAAAAATTTGCTAAAAATGTGGCCCAGGTTTGCCAGTCGATTAAGCTGCTAAATGATTACCTGAATGATGCCATCAGTTAAATCAGGTTGTTGGCATACGCATACTTAACCAGCCCGACTAAATTCGAAACGCCTGCTTTTCGAAGAATATTTTTTCGATGTGTCTCAACCGTACGCTCGCTGATAAATAGAATTTCGGCAATCTGCCGGCTGTTATATTCTTTTGCAATGAGTCTTAAAATTTCTACTTCGCGTGGTGTGAGTGGTCCATGTTCACTGTGATCATCCGAGGTATTAATATTTCAGCAATGTCATTACTTAAGAAGCGCTTGTTATCGACAACTTTGTGTGGGCCTCGATTAGACTCAAGTGTGTGTCTTTTTTTAATACGTACGCATTCACACCATTTCGCAAAAGCTCTTTTACTACAGAAGGGTCTTGGTGCATGCTGAGGACAATGATTTTAATTTCCGGCTGTACAGTGCGTGCAATGCGCACCAGTTCAGTGCCACTAATTCCCGGCATTTCAAAATCCGT
>JAKEEN010000238.1 GCA_022616575.1 Flammeovirgaceae bacterium | reverse complement strand
TGGTAGATAAACTTTTAATGGCCGGCCACCTATTTAAAGATCATGAAACCCCGGGTGAACTGATCATGGATAGCAACGACCTCGAACGTGAGCGTGGCATTACCATCCTGGCGAAGAATGTTTCTGTTCGTTATAAAGATTATAAGATCAATGTTATTGACACTCCCGGCCACAGCGATTTTGGTGGCGAAGTAGAGCGTGTGCTCAACATGGCCGATGGTTGCTTACTGCTGGTAGATGCCTTTGAAGGCCCCATGCCTCAAACTCGTTTCGTGTTGCAGAAAGCGTTGCAATTGGGTTTAAAACCGATTGTCGTAATTAACAAAGTTGATAAGAAAAATTGTACACCAGACGAAGTGCATGAACAGGTATTTGACCTGATGTTCCAGTTAGATGCTACTGAAAATCAATTAGACTTCCCCACATTTTATGGTTCGGCCAAGCAGGGTTGGATGAATATTGACTGGAAGCAACCAACCGAAGATATTACTCCGTTGATTGACGGAATTATTCAGCATATACCTGCACCAACAAATTTTGAAGGCAATACACAGATGATTATTACTTCACTGGAATATTCGTCTTATATCGGTCGTATTGCGATCGGGCGTATGCACCGCGGAACCATTAAGGCAGGTCAACAGGTAATGTTGATTAAACGCGATGGAAAAACAATGGTGAAGACGCGCGTAAAAGAATTGTATTTGTTTGAGGGTTTTGAAAAACAAAAAGTTGAATCAGTCAATTCAGGAGAGATTTGTGCCATTGTGGGATTAGAAGGTTTTGAAATTGGTGATACCATTACCGACATAGAGAAACCAGAAGCGATGAAGTCGATTGCCATCGATGAGCCTACCATGAGTATGCTTTTCACTATCAACAACTCGCCATTCTATGGTAAAGAAGGAAAGTTTGTGACTTCTCGTCACATTAAAGAAAGATTAGATAAAGAATTAGAAAAGAACCTGGCTCTTCGCGTAGGCGATACAGGCTCAGCCGATAGCTTCATGGTATATGGCCGTGGTGTACTTCACTTATCGGTATTGATCGAAACTATGCGCAGGGAAGGATACGAGTTACAAATTGGCCAGCCCCAGGTATTGTATAAGGAAATTGATGGCAAGAAGTGCGAGCCCGTGGAGGAGCTAACAATCGATTTGCCCGAAACCGATGCAGGTAAAGCTATTGAAACTGTCTCTGTGCGCAAGGGTGAAATGTTGAACATGGAACCCAAAGGGGACCGGATGATTTTAAAATTCATTATTCCTTCGCGGGGTATCATTGGGTTACGTAATTATTTATTGAACGTAACGGCCGGTGAAGCGATTGTAACGCACCGCTTCAAAGAATATCAACCGTTTAAAGGTGAAATTCCGGGACGGATCAATGGCTCTTTAATTGTGATGGAAGAGGGCGAGGCAATTCCTTACTCACTGCACAACTTACAAGACAGAGGAAAGTTTTTTATCGATCCGGGTACTCCAGTATATGAAGGACAGGTTATTGGCGAACACAGCCGTTCGGGCGACTTGGTGCTAAACATTACCAAGACAAAGAAACTGACGAACATGCGTGCCACAGGTGCTGATGAAAAAATGCGCATTGCCCCTGCTATAAAATTTTCATTGGAAGAAGCCCTGGAATACATCCAGTCGGATGAATACGTAGAGGTTACCCCAAAGTCGATCCGACTTAGAAAAATTTACTTAACTGAAAACGAGCGCAAGCGTTTTAATAGGTCGTAATGAGGCGAATGATTGTTTGGGTGTCATTGGTACTTGTTTCGGGTACCCTTCTGGCGCAACGAAATAAGCAGAAAGCAACATCAACTTCGGTTGACCAGTCGCAGTACACAGATTCAGTAACACTCCAACAGTCGAAGGTGAAGGCTTACTACGCTATTGAAGAAGGCGATTTTAGAAATGCCGTTAGTGTGCTGGCTAAAGTATCTAAGCCGGATACGGAAGCTGAATTAATGAGAGGATTTGCCTATTACAATCTTGGCGAGGCAGATAGCGCGTTGATTTCCTTTGATAAGACCCTTGCATTAAACGATCGGTACCTTCCTGCTTATTTATACGTCACGTCACTGTGTCTTGAACAAGAAGCATTTGAATTGGCGTTGACGTATGCAGAAAAGGCATTGGCTCTCTTTCCTGAAGATTTAAACCTGCGATTCTACGCAGGTGTTGCTCAGGCTGAACTGGGTAATTTGGATGCCGCCTGTAGTAATTTAGCCAAGGCTTACTATGGAGGCCTGGATGATGCAGAAGGCTACCTAATACAGCATTGTTACGGTGAGCAGGATTGACGCAGGAAGCGGGCATTACTGATAAGCCGGATTTTATACGGGCATCTGACTTAAACCTGAAGGTTATTTTCGGATGAAATTATATGCTACCGATTGTCATTTCTCAATTGATAGTAGATATTTGCGCATGGCGGATAAAATACTCATTCTCGATTTTGGCTCTCAATACACACAGCTTATTGCCCGCAGGGTTCGTGAACTGAACGTTTACTGCGAAATCCATCCTTTCAACAAAATCCCTTCGCTCAATTCAACCATCAAAGGCATTATCCTCTCAGGCAGCCCATGTTCGGTCCGTGATGCCGGTTCACCCGATATAGATGCAAAGCTGCTGGATGGAAGTTTGCCGATACTGGGTGTTTGCTATGGTGCTCAATTGATGGCACACAAATCAGGCGGGGTGGTAATGCCTTCTTCTTCGCGTGAGTACGGCCGGGCAAAACTTGCCACGGTTGATCATCACAATGAATTACTAAAAGAGATTTCGCTTGAATCGCAAGTATGGATGTCGCACGCAGATACAATTAAAGAAGTACCAACTGATTTTGAAGTGATTGCCAGTACCACATCAGTTAAAATTGCTGCCTACAAGTTAAAGAATAAAAAAGTTTACGGAATTCAATTCCATCCGGAAGTAACGCACACAACAGAAGGGAAAAATCTGTTACGGAATTTTGTTGTGCATATCTGCGAATGTAAACAGGATTGGACACCCGATCAGTTTATTGAAACGACCGTTACCGAACTAAAGTCGAAACTGGGTAATGATAAAGTAGTGATGGCCTTGTCGGGCGGTGTGGACTCAACGGTAGCTGCAACATTGATCCATCACGCCATCGGGAAAAACCTTCATTGCATTTTTGTTGATAACGGGTTACTTCGTAAAAATGAATTTGACCAGGTGCTTGATTCATACAAGCACATGGGGCTGAATATTAAAGGTGTTGATTCAAAGGACAAATTTTACTCAGCGTTAAAGGGGCATACCGATCCTGAAACAAAGCGCAAAGCCATTGGCAAAACATTTATCGAGGTATTTGATGAAGAGTCACATAAAATATCAGATGTGAAATGGTTAGGCCAGGGAACAATTTATCCGGATGTGATTGAATCCGTTTCCGTGAAAGGGCCCTCGGTAACCATTAAGTCACACCACAATGTGGGCGGCTTGCCTGATAAAATGAAATTGAAAGTAGTAGAGCCGCTTAATAACCTTTTTAAAGATGAGGTTCGGTTAGTAGGTAAAACATTAGGTATCGATTCTTCTATTTTAGGCAGGCACCCTTTCCCCGGTCCGGGTCTTGGCATTCGGATTCTGGGAGATATTACACCAGACAAGGTGCGAATTCTGCAGGATGTCGATTCTATTTTTATTCAAGCGCTGAAACAACATAGTTTGTATGATAAAGTATGGCAAGCGGGAGCGATTTTACTGCCCATCCAATCGGTGGGCGTGATGGGAGACGAAAGAACGTATGAGCAGGTAGTTGCCTTGCGGGCCGTATCAAGTACCGATGGTATGACAGCCGACTGGGTTCATTTGCCTTACGAATTTCTGGCAGACGTTTCGAGCGAGATTATCAATAAAGTAAAAGGTGTGAATAGAGTTGTGTACGACATCAGCTCGAAACCTCCGGCTACTATCGAATGGGAATAATTAATTCAAGATTTCAAATTTCAGATTTAAAATTGAGGTAGTTAAGAATTGATAACTTGAAATCTGAAATTTTGAATTTTGAATTTTGAATTTTGAATTAAAGAATCAATGATAAACAGGATTACAATTTGTTTGTTGCTGGTAGTCTCTACAACCTTTGCCCAGGTTGACTTTAAACAACAATTCGTCAGCGCCAAGGCTTTTTACAAAGAGGGCAAATACAACCTCGCCATGGAGGTCTTTAAAGGCTTAATTCCGTACGACCAGAATAATCCATTCTCCGAGTATGCTTCATTCTATTACGCGCTCTCGGCTTACCATCAAGGCTATAAATCAGTGGCAAAAGATATGCTGAGCCAAATTAAAAATCTTTATCCTAAGTGGGATCAGATGAAAGAAGTGAATTATTGGATTGCCATTATTCACTTCGAAAACAAAGATTACTTTCAAGCCATGCGTATGCTCAAAGAAAGTAATGTGTCATCCAGGGAAACAGAAATCCTTAGAAGAAAACACTTAGTCGCTGTAACCGATCTCGAAACCCTCAAGATGATGCATGAGGAATATAAGGATGACGAAGTGGTGGGTGAGTTACTGGCACATCAACTTTCAACGTACTTGCTGTCACCGGAAGATCAGGAATTGCTTAAGCAATTGATCGATCAATTCAGACTGAAGAAAAAAGATCTTCTTGCTACCGATAGAAAGGCTGTGTTCAAAGAGGTGTACACGGTATCAGCTATCTTCCCGATGTTGGCCGCATCGCTTGACCCCAGCCCCACAAAAAAAAGAAATCAATTCGTGCTGGATATGTACGAAGGCATGAAGCTGGCAGTGGATACCCTGGCAAAGCAAGATGTAAAAATAAGTTTGCGTGCTTACGATACCGAGCGTAAAACCGAAAAGCTAAAATCAGTTTTAGCCATGGAGGAATTAACGCATTCAGATTTGCTGGTGGGTCCTTTATTTACTGAAGAAAATACATTGGTTCAGGAGTTTTCTGTTAAACACGGAATTCCGCTTTTCAATCCCGTCTCAAATAATATCGAATTAATTCAAAGTAATCCCAATGCATATCTTTTTCAACCATGCAATGAAACGCTGGGTTTGAAGTCTGCTCAGTTTTTATCCACCTATGTGAAGAACAAGAAGTGCATGGTGTTTATGGGTGAGCAGAAGCGTGATGAAGTAGTGGCTAATAACTTTCTAAAGAAAGCCGAAGAAACCGATTTAGAAATCATTCGCATTGAGCAGGTGATCAGGGCGAATGCAGATAAAATCATTAGCATACTGGCCACACCTACGGAGTTTGATGAATTCAAATATCCAACTCAGTTCACTTTGCCCAAGGATAGTGTAGGCTGCATTTTTGTAGCGTCTGATGATCCGTTGATTTTCTCAAAAGTGTTAAGCAGTGTTGAAACCCGGGGCGATTCGGTCATTGTTCTCGGTTCAGAAGATTGGATGGATGAAGATATAACCGCTGTTGATTTTAACAAGCTGGAAAACCTGGGTACGGTTATGTTTCATCCCAATTATGCATCCCTGCTCAACCCTGATTTAAAAGCCTTTGTCAATAAGTTCAGACACGTACACGGCCGGGTTCCTTCTTCATCTGCAAAACTTGGCTATCGCTTTATGATGTTTGCGGGCATGGCGATGAAAAAATATGGAGCTTATTTTCTGGATGGATTGAAGAAAGAAGTTTGGACCGATCCTCCTTTATCCGAAGGATTTGATTACACCACTTCGCGCGATAATCAGATCGTGCCATTCACTGCTTTTCGCGAAGGGGAGTTGGTAGTTGTTGATAAAAAATAATCATGATCATAAAATCTAAAAGCGAGGCTCTTTTTGAAAGTGCAAAAAAATATATTCCGGGTGGTGTAAACTCACCGGTGCGGGCTTTTCGTGCGGTAGGTGGAAATCCTTTATTCATCAAAAAGGCAAAAGGTGCGGTTTTATACGATGAAGACGGAAATGAATTTGTTGATCTGATCAACTCATGGGGGCCGATGATTTTAGGCCATGCGCACCCCTTAGTTGAGGAAGCAGTGAGGCAGGCGTTAAGCGGCTCACCATCCTTTGGTGCTCCGACCAGTCGCGAGGTTGAAATGGCCGAGCTCATTTGCTCATTGGTTCCTTCCATGGAACAAGTGCGCATGGTTAACTCAGGTACTGAAGCAACCATGGCGGCTATTCGGGTAGCG
>JAKEEN010000237.1 GCA_022616575.1 Flammeovirgaceae bacterium | reverse complement strand
TGTTGGGCGTGACTGACTACGGAAGCGAATTTACTTCGGCTATCAGCCGCAACAACATTATGGGTGTTCAGTTTCATCCTGAAAAAAGTCACCGCTTTGGGTCGCAACTTCTTAAAAACTTTATTGAGTTATGAAAAGGGTGAGAGTCATACCTACCCTGCTTCTCGACAACCGAAAACTGGTGAAAACTACTCAATTTAAATCGCCTGATTATGTCGGTGACCCCATCAATGCCTTGCGTATTTTCAATGATAAAGAAGTAGATGAGATTTGCGTGTTGGATATTTCGGCAACAAGAAACAGGAAACCTCCCGACCTTGATTATATAAAATTGTTTACCAGCGAATGTTTTATGCCCCTCTCTTACGGTGGAGGTGTTACAACACTTAAACAGGCTTCGGATATTTTTCGTGCGGGGGTCGAAAAGATTGTGTTCGGAACTTCTGCTCACAGAACGAAGGGCCTGATTGCGGAAGTGACGAAAACATTTGGTTCGCAGAGTGTCGTGATCAGTGTCGATGTTAAAAAAGATTGGCTGGGAAGAGCGCGTGTGTTCATTGTCAATGGTAAAGTGAGTACGGGGTTTACCCCTGTGCAATTTGCAAGAGAAATGGAAAACCTGGGCGCTGGCGAATTAATCATTCAAAGCATTGAGCGCGATGGCATGCTAACCGGGTATGATCTTGACCTGGTGCGTGAGGTGACCAGTCAAGTGAAAATACCGGTGATCATCGCAGGGGGGGCTTCCTCGCTCGAAGATTTTTTGAAAGCAGTTCAGGCCGGAGCATCTGCAGTAGCAGCCGGTGCACTTTTTGTTTACAAAGGATCGCGCAAAGGCATTTTAATTAACTATCCCGATCAGCAGGTATTGATCGAAAATCTATACAGCAAGGCATAATTCATCCTTCAATAACGCCCAAACCGCCTGCTTGAATTGTATTATATTTGGCCTTTATTGAAAGTAAAAATCGGATGAATGACCTGAAATTTGTTCTCATCGGCCTTGGAAGAATCGGTCAGCGGCATCTTCAGTACATCAAGAAATATGGGGTGATAACCGCTGTTTGTGATGTAGATGCTGCCAAAGCCAGTAAGATAGGACAGGAAGAAAAATGCCCTTTCTATGTTTCGGTTGATGAGTTAGTAGCAAAGCATAGAGATGCACATGTGGCTTCGATCTGCACACCCAATGGGCTGCATGCCGAACACGCTATTAAATCGCTGCGTGGTGGCCTGCATGTGCTGTGTGAAAAACCTATGGCCTTAACAGTTCAGGACTGCGGGGAAATGATCAAAGAAGCCGAGCGGGCCAATCGCAGATTATTTATTGTCAAACAAAATCGGTTCAATCCACCGGTAGAGGCTGTTAAGAAAATTATTGACGAGGGGCGAATGGGAAAAATTTACAGTATTCAATTGAGTTGCTTTTGGAACCGTAACGATGATTATTATAAAAATTCCTGGAAAGGAACGTTGTCGCTTGATGGAGGAACGCTGTTTACTCAGTTTAGTCATTTTGTCGATTTATTGTATTGGATGATCGGAGATATAAAGTCTGCACATGCCTTTACAGGCAATTTCCACCATCAGGGTAAAATTGAATTTGAAGACACAGGGGCTGTAGCGGTACAGTTTTATAATGGAGTGGTGGGCACAATCAATTATACGGTAAACAGTCATCAGAAAAACATGGAAGGGTCGCTCACTATCTTTGGTGAAAAGGGAACGGTAAAGATCGGAGGTCAATATCTCAATGAACTTGAATATCAGAATATAGAAGGGTATGAAATAAATGAGTTACCTGCAGGCAATCCCCCCAATAATTATGGACAATATCAGGGCTCAATGTCAAATCATGGTAAAGTTTATGAGAACCTGATTGAAGTGCTTACCCACCAGGGGGTGATTGCCACCAACGGCTATGAAGGGCTCAAGACTGTTGAGATCATTGATAAAATTTACTCGTCAGTAGAATGAGTGCCCGGTTTAGTGAGGCAGGCATCGTCAATGTTTCATTCGGTGAGAACGTCCGCGTAATTAATCCGGTGAACTTATACGGATGCCGGATTGGCGATCACGCATTCATTGGCCCCTTTGTAGAGGTTCAAAAAGAGGTGAGCATTGGCAACCGAACAAAAATTCAATCGCATACATTCATTTGTGAATGGGTTGAAATTGGCAATGATTGTTTTGTTGGCCATGGCGTAATGTTTATCAACGATGCATTTTCTGAAGGAAAACCGGCAGGGGGAAATCGTAACTTATGGAAGCCAACAAAAATTGGTAACAACGTTTCAATCGGATCGAACGCCACCATTTTGCCGGTAACTATTTGTGATGAGGTAGTGATCGGTGCAGGGGCCGTTGTTACCAAAGACATCACCAAGAAAGGAGTGTATGTGGGTAACCCCGCCCGGTTGCTTAGATTATTATAGAAGAAGTAAGTTGAAATTATGGTGATACCCTTTGTTGATTTAAAAGCGCAATACCTGAGCATAAAAAAGGAAATCGATCAGGCTATCCAAAAAGTTTTGGATGAGACTACCTTCATTGCCGGCCAACCTGTCAAAGACTTTGAATCAAATTTTGCTTCGCGGTATGGCGTAAAACATGTGGTAAGCCTTGGCAATGGAACGGATGCTATTTATATCACCTTGAAGATGCTGGGCATTGGAGTGGGTGATGAAGTGATTACCAGTGCAGTAAGTTGGATTTCCACTTCGGAAACAATTTCTCAAACCGGTGCCAAGCCGGTATTTGTTGACATCGACCCAAAGACATTTACGATCGATCCGACATTAATTGAACAGAAAATAACGTCAAAAACAAAAGCCATTGTTCCCGTGCACCTATATGGACAAATGGCCCATATCAGTACAATCAAAACTATTTGTGAAAAGCACAAGCTACATTTAGTTGAAGATTGCGCCCAATCGCACTTCTCCAGCGAAGACAATGTACTGGCGGGGAAGTGGGGCATTGCCGGAACGTTCAGTTTCTATCCGGGCAAGAATTTAGGCGCCTATGGTGATGCCGGTTGCATAATTACCAACAATGATCTACTTGCCGAACGCTGCCGAATGTTTGCCAACCACGGTAGTTTGAAAAAGCACGATCATCAGATGGAAGGGCTCAACAGCCGGCTTGACACCATGCAGGCGGCCATTCTCAGCGTGAAGCTGAATTATATTGAAGCCTGGACAAACGCCCGGATCACTAACGCAAATTACTATCATGAACACCTGAAAGATGTGAAGGAAATAACACTACCTTCCGTTAGAGAAAATACACAACATACATTTCACTTGTATGTAATCAGAACAACCAGGCGTGATGAGCTTAAAATGTATTTGGAAAAAGCCGGTGTGCAAACAGCAATTCATTATCCCACGGCCTTACCGAACCTGCCGGCATATAAATACCTGAACCACGGACCTGCTGATTTTCCTGTTGCTTCACAGTACCAGCGTGAAATTCTTTCGTTGCCCATGT
>JAKEEN010000236.1 GCA_022616575.1 Flammeovirgaceae bacterium | reverse complement strand
TATGTAACTAATGGTGGCACGGCTTCGCAGGAAGCACGTTGTCAGTACCTGGTATTACTGCTTCGAAATAAATTAATGATGGCAAAAGCAGAAATCGACTCCATTGTTGTTTCTGATGATGATGTAGATCGCGATACACAGCGAAGAATGGATTTGATTTTGGCGCAGTATGGCGGCTCTATAAATGATGTGGAAAGCCGCTTCGGAAAAACTCTTGAACAAATAAAATCAGAGCTGCACGATCAGGTGAAAGAACAATTGGTAGTCCGCGAAATGCAGTCAACCATTACAAAAGATATTACGGTCACGCCTGCTGATGTAAAACGTTTTTTCAATCGTATCCCAAAAGACAGTCTCCCATTTTTTTCAGCGGAAGCAGAAGTGGCTCAAATTGTAAAAATTGCGAAAGTAAGCGATGCTCAAAAAGAGGAAACAAAAAGGCAATTGATTGAGATCAGAAACAGAATATTGGGAGGCGAAGATTTTGGTACCCTTGCAAAGAAATACTCTTCAGACCCCAGTGTGGCCGTGAACAGTGGCGATATGGGTTTTGTTGGTCGTGGCACTATGGTGCCAGAGTTCGAAGCCATGTCATTTAGGTTGAAGCCGGGGGAGATATCAATGCCAGTAGAGAGTGCCTTTGGTTTTCATATCATTCAATTATTGGAAAGGAGAGGGAATGAATACCACTCAAGACACATTCTCATATCGCCCTCACCTTCGAAAGAAGATATTGACAAGGCCACCCGCTACCTTGATAGTATTCGCACCATTATTTTAACCGATACCATGTCATTCGAAAAGGCGGCAAAGGAATATTCAGATGATATGGAAACAAAAGGTGCCGGTGGATTCTTTCAGGATAATAATGGAGGCACCTTGGTATCAGTTGATGATCTGGATCCAGTTGTGTTTTTTACCATCGATACCATGCAGGCAGGAAAGATTTCAAGGCCGATTACCTACCGCACCAACGACCAGAAAGAAGCCGTTCGTATACTATTCTATAAAGCCCGAACCTCACCTCACCTGGCTTCGTTGAAAGACGACTGGCAGCGGATTCAGACAGCAACCCTGAATGAGAAGCAGGAAAGGGCTTTGCAGAAATGGTTTGATAAAGCCCGTCAGGATGTATTCATCAGCATTGATGCCGCTTATAACTTTTGTGGTATCTTGAATGAATGATTTCAATATTTTCCCCTCATTTGAAGACCCAACATGAATTCATACGCTACGGAAGTTGAAGCAGCCAACGCGCTGAACGAAACCTACAAGAAACTTCGTCAGGAAATTTCGAAAGTAATTATTGGACAGGATGAGGTTGTACAACTGGTATTGACTTCCATTTTTTGTCAGGGCCATGCCTTATTGATAGGTGTGCCCGGTCTTGCCAAAACGTTGCTGGTGCAAACAATAGCCAAGGCGCTCGATCTTGATTTTAAGCGGATTCAATTCACTCCCGACCTGATGCCTTCAGATATTGTAGGGGCAGAGACGATGGACAAAGAGCGTAATTTCAAATTTGTAAAGGGGCCTGTATTCGCTAATATTTTATTAGCCGATGAGATTAACCGAACGCCACCAAAGACTCAGGCTGCATTATTAGAGTCAATGCAAGAGTATGCTGTCACCATTGCCGGTCTGCGTTATGAATTGCCGAGACCGTTCTTTGTATTAGCAACACAAAACCCGATTGAGCAGGAAGGAACATATCCGTTACCAGAAGCCCAACTCGACCGATTCATGTTTAATATTTTACTCACCTACCCCTCTTTACAGGATGAAGTGGAAGTGGTGAAGAGTACAACGACTGATGAGTCGAAAGAAATTAAAAAAATCTTAAGGGCTGAAGAGATTATTGAGTTTCAGCACCTCGTTCGCAAAGTACCCGTAGTTGATAATGTTGTTGAGTACGCAGTGAACCTTGCCGCTAAAACAAGACCCGGAGGCGCCAACGCTTCATCAATAGCCAATGAATATTTGGAGTGGGGGGCCGGTCCTCGCGCTTCGCAATATTTAGTATTAGGTGCAAAGTGTAATGCATTGCTTAATGGAAAATATTCTCCGGATATTGAAGATGTTCGCGCCATTGCCAAACCCGTGCTGCGACATCGTATCGTTCGTAACTTCAAGGCTGAGGCAGAAGGCAAATCGGTGGATGATATTATTGAGAAGTTGATGTCTTAAACTATGACTCATTTTGATTAATGAGACAGATTATGATTCATTTTATCATGTACATCATATCACAAAAATCAAGTTCAGACAACATAATCACTCAAATACGTAAAGCCCTCTGTCAGCTTACCATCTTTGGCTACTGTAGCTCGCCTAATCACGCTATCATCATCTTCAACAAACAGTTCAGGAAGAACGCGATCGATTAAATCACGGCCAAATTCTTCAGAAGCACTACGCGGGAGTTCGCACGGCAGATTATCCACCGCCATTACAGTAACGAGCTTATCGCTGCTGAGAGGAGGCTGAACCGAGTCGGTTGCCGGATCGTAATCATAAATAGGATCAGCAATTGTGCTTGCCCGTTTTGTGCTTGGTATAGAGCCTTCTATATCGCAGGTAATATCAGCAATGACTTTAATCTTAAAGGCCGGAGCCTGCATATCTTGTTTTGTAAACAATACCGGAGCTTTCGGATTCCAATATGCACCTGCTAATAATAAGTCGGTGACTTTCGTGTACAACAAAAAGTGCGATTCATATCGCTCAGGATGGGTATGAAATTCCTCGCGATTAAAATGACCGCCTTCAATGCGCGAATGGTAATCGGCACTTCCCAATTGTACATAAACGGGTTCATCAAACTGCTTGGTAAGAAAATCATGTGGATTTACTTTGCGGATACCAGCTGTATCTAAAGTTTCCATGGAGCCTTTGCCCACTCGACCGGCACCCGTCAGGATAATTTTTATGGGGGGAAGTTTTATTTTTCGTAGTTCCAATTTCAGGTCATTCACATCAAAACACTCATGGGCTTTGCGCAGATCAAAAAGTTTGAACCTTTTGCCATACGTGAGCAAACCGTTATACGCACCTACAATTCCAGCAAACCGGCCGAAGGCAACTAACCGATTGCCGCGCAAATCTTTTAATGCCTCATAATCAATAAGCGTAATTTTCTTTTTAAGAATTTCCTGTAGCAGTTTTTTATTGTAGGGCTGCTTCTTGATGGTGTGAGAGAAAAATAAATACGTTTTTCCTTCTACCAAATTTTCGATGGGTACTTCTTTAATGCCCATCAATACATCGCAATGACTTACATCCTCCTGCACTTGAATATCCAGTTTTTCATATTCACCATCTTCGTAACAACGCAGCGGACTAGTTTGGCAGAAAACCTTTACGTGTGGGAAGCGTTGCTCAATTTCTTCGGTTTGTAGCGGAGTGAATGGAACGCGTTTATCGGGTGGAACTTTGCCTTCACGAATAATGCCGAGGGAGATGGGTTTCATAAGAGTTGGAAAAACGCAAAGTTAGCAGAGATTTTTGCCTCTTCTAACAAGGTACAAAACACTTATAGGCGTGTTTTTAAAATTATCGTTCAAGTAATCCGCCTAACAAAGAGCTTGCTTCTTTACCGCTGTTTCTTCCATAAGGCGCCAATGCTTGAATGAGTTTTCTGATAGGCATAGATTGCAGCCAAACTTTTCCCGTACCGCGTAGCGTAGCAAGAAAAATTCCTTCTCCGCCAAAGATGACGGACCGTAAGCCGCCAGCCATCTGCACGTCAAAATCAATTTGAGGTTCGAAGGCGACTACGCAGCCTGTATCAATACGAAGTGTTTCATTGTTGAGTGTGCGTTCAATTAAGGTTCCACCAGCATGCACAAAGGCTTTTCCATCACCTTGAAGTTTTTGAAGTATAAAACCTTCGCCACCTACAAGTCCGGCTCCAAGTTTTTTATTGAAAGTAATCGAAACTTTGGTGCCCAGGGCAGCACAGAGAAAACCATCTTTCTGAACAATAATTTCGTGGCCGGCCATCTTAGCCAGGTCGATTGGAATTACCGTACCGGGATAAGGGGCAGAGAATGCAACCTTCGCTTTTTTATTTCCATGGTTTGTGAAGTGCGTCATAAAAATCGACTCGCCCGTTAATACGCGCGATCCCGCTGAAAGAAGCTTATCAAACAAACTTTGATTTGGATTGGAACCATCACCCATCTTGGCTTCGAATTGAATGCCCTCTTCCATGTAGAGCATGGCGCCAGCTTCAGCAATGACTGTTTCCATGGGATCCAGTTCCACTTCTACAATCTGGATGTCTTCTCCTTTTATCTGGTAGTCGATTTCGTGGGATTTGTTCATGAGTGGTTTTTTTGAAAGTGCTTATTTCTTTTTCTTCTTTGCTTTTCCCGCTTTGCCTGAAGGCAGGGTCGGCTCCTCAGGTTCATCGCGATCGGTGAGTTTCTTGTCTGATACATTCTTATTCAGAAATTCATTGATCTTCTCAATATTCATGTTCGATTTAATCTCACCGAATGTGTCAATCGACATTTCAAAACCTTGTAAGTCCTTATGAACTTTAGGTTTGGGTGATTTTTTTTCTTTCTTACTCATTACGCCACTTTCATTTT
>JAKEEN010000001.1 GCA_022616575.1 Flammeovirgaceae bacterium | reverse complement strand
CATCTCTTTTTAACACATGTTGACCTCTCCATACAGCACTTACTTCACGTATCTTCTCCGGATAACGAACCGTAGCCTTTCTACTAAACAAGTGTTTGATCGTAATGATGATACCTCCGAGTATAGCCGGCAAGTAGAGTTTTTCCCAGAAACTCATTTCTTTCTTTACCACTACCCTTGATCGACTTGTCAGCATTTCTTTATCTATTAACTGATAACTTTTAACTTTTCAATCATTCAAAATAATTACAAGACCCGTTACAGCCATATTTAAAATAGATAGTGGAATCAATCCTTTCCATCCTAAATTCATTAACTGATCGTAGCGGAAACGGGGGACTGTCCAGCGAATCCACATAAAAAAGAAAATGAAGAAGGCTATTTTCAGAAACAATGCAAGTGTTCCTAAAAGTGTAACTGCGTTTTGACTTAGTCCAAGGTCGTTCATGAACGGAAAATTATATCCGCCAAAATACAAAGTGGAAATAACAGCCGATGAAATAAACATGTTGATATACTCAGCAAACAAATAGAAACCAAGTTTCATGCTGCTGTATTCCGTGTGATAGCCACCCACTAGTTCTGTTTCGCATTCAGGTAAATCAAAAGGTGTGCGATTACATTCCGCAAAGGCACAAACTAAAAATATCAAAAAGCCAACAGGCTGTGAAAACACAAACCAAAAATTCCAATCGCTGCCTACACCTCCGGCTTGCATCGAACTGATCTCCCGGAAACTCAGGGTACCCGTCATCATAACAAAGGCAATGATGGATATGCCCATGGCTACTTCATAGCTGATCATTTGTGCTGATGCTCGAATTGCACCCAAGAGGGAAAACTTATTGTTTGATGCCCACCCACCGATCATAATTCCATATACTCCAATTGACACCACGCCAAATGTGTAAAGAATGCCAATATTAATATCAGTGATCTGTAAAGGATATTCGTTCCCGTTAATCATTAAAGAATCTCCCCAGGGAATCACAACACCCGCCATTAAAGCAGTCATCATGGCAATGCTCGGCCCCATCACAAATAAAAAACGACTGGAAACATTCGGAATGATCTCTTCTTTCATGATGAATTTCAATCCATCTGCCAGTGGCTGCAATATACCAAACGGACCGGCCCGATCGGGCCCGATGCGATCCTGGAGGAACGCGGCCACTTTTCTTTCAGCATAAGTCGAGTAGGCAGCAACCAACAGGGTGATCGTAAAAATGATCACCACGAGAATAAGTTTATATAAAAGGAATGACATCATACCTTCATCGATCCATTGGTTGACTCGGGCAATTGCTTGCCTTTCTGAAATTCAAGCTGACGTTCCACTTCCTTCTTCAATTTCTGTAAATCAATTTTTTCATAATGATTTTGTGAAATCACAGAGTCGCGATCAATGTGTCGTGGCCCCTCAACAATCCAGTCTGAAATGTTCTTATGATCATAGCGACATTCATTACAAATAAATTCTTTCACCTCGCCATACTGATCTTTACGGGCCGTCACGCGTAACACTTCTTCACCTTTCGTCCAAAGAACTACTTTACCCGAACATTTTTTGCAATCGCGGTGCGCATCCTTCGGATTGGTAAACCACACCCTGCTTTTGAAACGGAATGTTTTATCGGTCAATGCCCCGACCGGGCAAACATCAATCATATTGCCGGAGAAATCATTGTCAATCGCTTTCTCTATATAGGTGCTGATTTCAGAGTGATCTCCACGGTTGAGCACACCATGACTCCGCCCATCTGTTAATTGATTGGCAACAAACGTGCAACGATAGCATAGGATGCATCGCGTCATATGCAGCTTGATCTTATCGCCTATATCAATCTTGTCGAAAGTTCTTCTCTCAAATTCATAGCGTGTTGCTTCGGCTCCATGCTCGTAAGCAAGGTTTTGTAAATCACATTCGCCTGCCTGATCACAGACGGGACAGTCAAGCGGGTGATTGATTAACAAAAATTCAACGACTCCCTTTCGTGCTTCAAGCACATCTTTTGAAGTAAGATTCTCAACTACCATTCCGTCTGCAACAGGAGTACGGCATGATGCAACTAACTTTGGAATTGGTCGTGGGTCTTTTGCAGATCCTTGCGCTACTTTCACCAGGCACACGCGGCACTTTCCGCCTGAATCTTTCAGACTTGAATAATAACACATAGCCGGAGGCACCAAATCCCCTCCGATTTGACGAGCCGCATTCAAGATGGTCGTGCCATTGGCTACTTCTATCTCAACTCCGTCTATTGTTACTTTTGCCATTGTTTTCAGTTAACTGTTATCAGTTAATAGTTATCAGGTGTTCTGTACTCAAGTGCTGGTTCGTTTGCATAAGAACCTCCCGATTTTGCTTTACCTAAATAATTGATGAACCCATTAAGCAGGGCTAAACATTCATGAATTTCTCTCTTTAAATCGATTAACTGACCTTCAGAAATATATCCTTCATCACTTGCTACAACTAGGTGATCTATTAACTCAAATAATGAACCGCGGCCCTGCCTACAAAACTGAATATTTTCTTGAAAATGGAATCTACCATAACCTTCCGCAATATTTGCAGTCACCGACCTCGATGCACGAATAATCTGATCACACAACCTATATCTCTCTTCTGATGGAAATGACTTCACTAAAACTGAGAGCTTTCTTCTCAATTCAGTTGCTTTCTTCCAACACTCAAGTTCTTCAAAACTCTTCATCCTGCTAACTATTAACGGATACCTGATAACTAACCATTGGTTCTAATTCAAAATGCTTCGGATTCTTTACTTTCTCTGGATACCTCACGTGATACTCAAACTCTTCGCGGAAATGCCGAATGGCACTGGCTACGGGCCACGCTGCTGCATCACCCAACGGACAAATAGTATTGCCCTCAATCTTCTTCGCCACGTCCACTAACAAGTCGATATCTTCCATTCGTCCATTGCCATGCTCAATTCGATGAAGCACTTTTTCCATCCAACCTGTTCCTTCACGACACGGACTACATTGCCCGCATGATTCATGATGATAAAACCGTGCATACGTCCAGGTGTTGCGAACAATGCAGGTTGTTTCATCCATCACAATAAATCCACCGGAACCTAACATGGTGCCACTTACAAATCCACCCTCTGCCAGTGATTCATACGTCATCAGTCGTGGCTCACCTTTAGCATTTTTCAAAATCAGTTCTGCGGGCAAGATGGGAACTGAAGACCCACCCGCTACAACGGCTTTTAATTTTCTCCCTTTCCAGATACCACCACAATATTCATCTGAGTAAATAAATTCTTCAACGGGAAGTCCTAATTCGATTTCGTAAACACCCGGCTTATTGATATGGCCGCTCGCAGAAATTATTTTCGTGCCGGTACTTTTTCCGATACCCATGTCGTTGTACTTGTCGGCCGTCATGTTGATGATCGGAACTACCGCTGCAATCGACTCAACATTATTAACAACGGTTGGACATGCATATAATCCAGCAATAGCAGGAAAGGGAGGTTTCAACCTTGGGTTGCCACGCTTTCCCTCCAATGATTCAAGTAAAGCGGTCTCTTCACCACAGATATAAGCGCCACCGCCTGGCTGGACATAAAGGTCGTGGGAGAAGTCCGATCCTAAAATGTTTTTACCCAAGAATCCATTATCGTATGCTTCCTGAATTGCTTTCTCAAGAATGCGGATCACATACATGTACTCCCCGCGTACATAGATAAAAGAAGTCTTCGCGCCCAATGCATAACTAGATGTGATCATTCCCTCGATTAATAAGTGAGGGATTTTTTCCATCAAATAACGGTCTTTAAATGTACCCGGCTCACTTTCATCGGCATTGCAAACCAGGTAACGAGGCTTCTCAGATTTGCGATCCAGGAAACTCCATTTCAATCCGGTTGGGAATCCAGCACCACCCCTCCCTCGCAAACCTGACTCTTTCACTTCTTCTATCACCTGGTCGGCTGTCATCTTCAAAGCTTTCTCCACAGACGCATATCCACCATTCTTTCGGTATATCGAAAAATTTTCGATACCAGGGATGTTGATGTGCTCAAAGAGAATATGCTTTCCCATTATATCTCCTGACGATTTGATTTCATGTAGGTGTTACGCTGGCCAGAAGTCTTTAGCTTTTCAATAAGCATATCGACTTTTTCTGTTGTTAAGTTTTCATAGTAATCGGCACCGCATTGTAGCATGGGAGCAGTACCGCATGAGCCGAGACACTCAACAGTTTTTAAGGTAAACACCCCATCAGCGCTGGTCTCGCCTACTTTAATGTTCAATTTCCTTTCCAGGTGTTCTACAATATCATCGGCACCCCGCAACCAACAAGGCCCCGTCTGACAAACTTCGATCAAACATTTTCCGACAGGCTCTGTATTAAACATGGAATAGAATGTTGCTACCTCATATACCTCAATTGGTTTAATATTTAGTAAAGAAGCAACGTAATCCATCACAGGCGAACTTAGCCATCCGTCAAACTCAGCCTGAGCCAAATGCAATACAGGAAGAAGAGCAGATTTTTGTCTCCCTTCCGGATAGCGCTTGATGATCTTATTCACCAGGTTTAATGTCTCTTCACTGAATTTTATTTCCATTCTTTAGTTGTCAGTTCTTGGGTGTTAGTTGCCAGCCATTGTTAAAGTTATATCCTTAATTCATTTAAGTATCCACCATGCGATTCACTTCCTCAAACAACTATTAACTAACAACCATCAACTATTCAAGCATCAAGTTCCCCTGCAATTACGTTCATACTACTCATGGTCAGAATGGCATCTGACAGCATCGATCCTTTAATCATCTCAGGGTATGCCTGATAAAAAATAAAGCATGGCCTTCTGAAATGCAATCTAAACGGGGTTCTTCCACCATCACTAATTAAATAAAAACCTAATTCTCCATTGCCACCTTCCACACAATGATATACTTCTCCTCTTGGAACATCGGTTTCTCCCATCACAATTTTAAAATGGTAGATGAGTGCTTCCATATTATTATACACTTCCTCCTTTGGAGGTAAATAAAAATCGGGCACATCTGCGTGGTAAGGACCTTCCGGCAATTTCTTTATTGCCTGATTAATGATACTCAAGCTTTGCCACATCTCTTCCTGCCGAACCATGAAGCGATCATAGACATCGCCTTGTGTACCTACCGGGATAATGAAATCGAAATCCTCGTATGATGAATAGGGATGCGCCACTCGCACATCATAATCCACTCCGGCAGCTCTTAGATTAGGCCCTGAGAAACTATAGTTGAGAGCGCGCTCGGCCGAAATCCCTCCCACATTGACCGTGCGATCCATAAAAATCCTGTTGCGTTCCAGCAGATTCCCAAACTCTTTTAACACAACGGGAAATTCTTTCAGGAATTTATGAATCTTCTCCCACGCTTTTGGGGAAAAGTCTCTTTCAAAACCACCTATCCTGCCAATGTTGGTTGTTAATCGCGACCCACAAATCTCCTCATAAATCTCATAGACCAACTCACGCTGTTGAAACATGTAAACAAATCCGGTTAGCGCACCCGTATCAACACCAATAACAGCATTGCAAATCAGGTGATCAGTTATTCGCGCCAGCTCCATAATAATAACGCGCAGGTATTGAACCCGCTTCGGAATTTCAGCACCAATGAGCTTCTCCACCGTCATATGCCAACCGATATTGTTGATCGGTGCCGAACAGTAATTCATTCGATCGGTAATTGGTGTTATCTGATAGAATGGCCTGCGTTCTGCCAATTTTTCAAAAGCACGATGAATGTACCCTATGGTCGGTTGTGCCTCAACAATAATTTCACCGTCCATCTTTAACACGTTCTGGAAAATTCCATGCGTGGCCGGATGGGTGGGTCCCAGGTTGAGATAGGAATAGTGTTTCTCTTCCTGCTGACTGGTCGTTACTATGTCTTGCGCCTTATTCATTACCGGCCGAACATTTTATTGTCTTTATCTTCTCTTGTTTGATCTTCCAGCGGGTACTCTTTTCGTAATGGGAAAATGATCATATCCTCCACATTCAAAATTCTTCTCAGGTCAGGATGCCCTTCAAACATAACTCCGTAGAAATCAAAGGTTTCGCGCTCCATCCAATTGGCTCCGTCAAAAACAGAAGTCAATGTTTTGACAACCGGTTTTTCTTCCGGTAAAAATATTTTCAACCTCACCCGCAGATTGGTTGACATATTGTGTAACTGATACATCAAAGCAATCTGCTTCTGATCAGGATAGTGAATGCCGCACAGGGTAGTGAGGTATTGAAGTTTTGTTTCCGGATGATTATATAGGTGCTGAATAATCTCAACAATCCTTTCAGACTTTAAATTGATTGTTAGAAAATTGTAAGGAAATTCAATTGAGAGTACCTGTTCTTCGTATTCCTCTTTCAGAACCGAAATAATTTTATCGTATGGAGTAAGATCAGTGTTATTCGATTCCATATTTATTTAACAAGGCTTTGTATTCTGCAGAATCTCTTCTGCGCAACGACTCGGTTTCCACGAGGTGCTGAATCTTCATGACTCCATCAATGATTTGTTCAGGGCGTGGCGGACAACCGGGAACATAAACATCAACTGGAATAATCCGGTCAATTCCCTGAAGCACGCTATACGTATCAAAAATCCCACCGCTGCAGGCACATGCGCCAACTGATAAAACCCAACGAGGTTCTGCCATTTGCTCATATACCTGACGAAGCACAGGACCCATTTTCTTGGCAATCGTTCCCATCACCATCAATAAATCTGCCTGACGCGGAGAGAAACTTAATCGCTCAGAACCAAATCGGGCTAAATCATAATGTGCCCCCATGGTAGCCATAAACTCAATACCACAGCACGAAGTAGCAAACGGCAACGGCCAAATCGAATTCTTTCTTGCGAGACCTACTACTTTCTCAAGACTCGTGGCAAAGAATCCTGCTCCTTCAAGGCCTTCGGGTTTTTCAGATACGGTTACCTTATTTAATGCTACTGGCTCCAT
>JAKEEN010000235.1 GCA_022616575.1 Flammeovirgaceae bacterium | reverse complement strand
TGGAGGCGCAAGCTTAAAAGATTACTGAACGGAGTGTGTTCATTTTCATTTCGGTCTCTTCATATTCTTTCTCCGGATCAGAGTCAATGGTAACTCCTGCACCTGCATAGAGAATACCTTCATTCTCCTGCACCTGCATGCACCGAAGGTTTACAAAGAGATGGGTGTCTTGCTGAATATTGACCGGACCGAGATAACCGGAATAATACTCACGCTGGTATCCTTCATTCTCTTTCAGGAACGGCAAACTGCTTTCGAGCGGCATACCACACACCGCTGAGGTGGGATGTAAAAGTTTCAACATCACCGAACCCAGCAAAGGGAAGTTCGTGGCCGCCATGTCAACACTAAAATCTGTGCGCAGATGCATGAGATTACCGGCTACCATGGTCTTGGGTCCATGCTCATCAAATTCGCGCAAGCGGATTTTCTTGAAGCAACTGATGATGTATCGCTCCACTAAAGCCTGCTCTTCAATTTCTTTTTGTGTCCACGCTACTTGCTTGAGCTCTGTGCCGGCTACGTAAGTTTTCGTTGCTGCCAGGGCGGTAGTCCTGAATGTTTGTTTGTCTTCCACCGTGACCAGCAATTCAGGGGTGGCGCCTAACCAGGTTCCTGTTTCCGGGGTGCTCACCAGGGAAACAAACGCGTTAGGGTATGCGGCACAAAGATTCTGAAAGGATTCACCGGGATTGAAATTTTCGCTGAGGGGTATCCTTTTACAACGCGAGGGTACAATTTTTTCAAAGTTACCAGCCTGGATTCTTTCTATGCAATCCTGGACTAGCATTTGGAAGGATGCCAGGTTTTCCTTTTTATCGGATGAATGAGTATACCATTTCTTTCGTGCTATTGTACTCTTGAATTGATCAAGCCATGCTTCTGAGTTTTGTTCGAGGGTGCCGGATGCTTCTGCCAGCGTATTGTTTTCGAAATGAAATAGGAAGTCAGCTTTTAAGAAAAGCGGCTGCTTCTCCGTATCAAAAGGTGCAAATAAAAAACCGCTCTCAAGTGCTTCAAAGTTTTCACTGCTTCTTACCGGGTTAAAGGAAATCAGAAAGTAATTAGCCTGTTGATTGGGGAGCCGCCAGTAGGCAAAGGAAGCATTTTCTTCAAAGCAATAGTGCATCAGTCGGGGCACTAACTCCTTTTCGTTCTTTTCTTCTATCTCGGTATGAAGACTGGTTTTCATTTTTTCTTTTCTAAGATAGCCATGGTGATGCGGCTGATACAAACCAATTCATTTTGTTCAGTCGAAATGCGAATCTCCCAAACATGCGTTTTACTTCCCAGGTGTATCGGTCGGGCAACGCCTTTTACCCATCCTTTCGTTACTCCTTTTATATGGTTGGCGTTGATCTCCAGGCCCACACAAATAAACTTCTCAGGATCAATTACGGAAAAGGCTGAGACACTTCCCATGGTCTCAGCCAAAGCCACTGAAGCACCCCCGTGTAACAGGCCGAAGGGTTGTTGGGTTCGCTTGTCAACAGGCATTTTAGCTTCCATAAAATCATCACCCAATGCTGTGAATTCAATACCAATCACTTCTGCCAACGTATTGCGCGACATGGCATTGACCTGGTCGAGTGTTATGCTTTGGCGGAAGATACTCATGTTCGGATAACTGGTGATGTTTAGCTATACTTGCGCCTTCAAAAATTGAAGTTGGCAGCAAATTAATTCAAATTGATCAGCAAAAAAATATACCTTATTCGTCACGGTCAGACCGATCTGAACCTGCAGGGTATTGTACAGGGCAGCGGGGTGGACTCGAGTATCAATGCGAAGGGGATGGAACAGTCGGTTCAATTTTTTAATGCCTTTAAGCACATCAACTTTGATAAGGTCTATACTTCAGCGCTCAAGCGAACCAAGGAGACTGTTGAAGAATTTATAAAGCTGGGAATCCCCCACGAAGTACTGCCCGGTCTGAATGAAATCAGTTGGGGAAACAAAGAGGGCCAGCGGATTACTCCCGAAGAAGATGAGTACTATCACTATATGTTAAAGGAGTGGGAGAAAGGAAATACATCCTTGAGAATTGAGGAAGGGGAGAGTCCGGAAGATGTAGTGAAGCGCATGAGCCCTGTAGTTGATCACATCTTTTCAAAGCCGAGCGAGAACACCATTTTGATCTGTATGCACGGCCGTGCGATGCGTATTCTCTTAACGATGTTGCTGAACTATCCTTTAAAATCAATGGATATGTTTGAACATAATAACCTTTGCTTATACTTGCTGAATTATACGGGCTCGATGTGTAGGGTGGAGCGGTATAATGACACGAAGCATTTGTCTTAACTATTGTTAAAAGCGGCTACAAGCTACAGGCTTCAAGCTACAAGCATTGATAATTTCTATTGAAAAGGCTTGAAGCTTGTAGCTTGAGTCTTGCAGCTATTTAAGTTTCTCCAACGCGCTCTTTGCCTTACTGTCAATACTGTTTTTGTATTCGTGTCTCTTATAGCTCAACGCTTTTTTGAAATAGATTTTGGCTTCACTGTTTTTTTTCTCAGCTTCATAAATATAGCCAAGCTGCAGGCAGGCATTGGGGGCAAAGTACCAGGGATTTTCTGCTGATAGTTTAATGGATTCAAGATAAAGTTGTTTGGCTTCTGAAAGCTGATTGGTTTTGTGAAAGAACCTTGCCTTCCGGTAATTAAATTCAACCTGGTCTTTTAGTATTAAGAACTCACCAGTACTTGTTTCCTGAATTAAGTCTTTAGCGATTTCATAATAGCCTCCATCCGTAGCATAGCGTATTTTTAAAAGGATTGGATTGCTTATTGTATTTTCAGTCAGACTTCTCGCTGCATGTTTATCTGCTTCTGTAGACTCATTGCCGGAATTTCTGGCCTTGGTTAAGAACGTGAGCGATTGCCCGGCATCTCCCTTTAGCCAATAGCAAATTCCCATTTTATAGAAGGCATCCTTCAGGTAATTCTCACCAGGATACAATTTCACAAAAGTCCGATAGGCGTCTATCGCCTGATCATAATCACCTTTGTGCAAGAGGGATTCTCCTTTTAAATAGTGTAGATAATAAATGGGAGTACCGGAGGTCTTACTTTCCAATTGATTTAAGTAAGCCAGCGATTTCTCCCCATCGGAATTTTTAGCAGCTAATACAGCTGAAAGAAAAAGTGCCAGTCTGTTTTCTGAAAGAATGGTTGAATTCCTTTCCAGTTCATCCAAGGCTTGCTGGGTCTGTTGCAATAGAAACCCCTGTGCAAGGCAGGATAATAAGGTAGCTTCTGTAGTTAAGGAAGGACTTTGTAGTTGAATTTCTTCCAATTCTTTCAGCCCTCTTTCTACCGAGCCTTTCATGCTCAGCAAGT
Source organism: Flammeovirgaceae bacterium (assembly GCA_022616575.1). GTDB lineage: Bacteria > Bacteroidota > Bacteroidia > Cytophagales > Cyclobacteriaceae > JAKEEN01. The sequence goes on along the minus strand of JAKEEN010000235.1, from coordinate 2,721 downwards.
CGAGTATCCAGGTGTATTTTTCCGGTACGGACCCAATCATGATGTCCAACAGGCCGATGGTCTTTTTTATCGGAACAAACTTAGGAAAACTCTTTCGGCACTCTTGCGCGGTAATGTAGGCTTGTCGCACGTTCCATGCGGCATCAAACTCATGCCCGAATTTTAAGTAAACAAAAGCCCATTGAAGCCGCAACTCTGCCTTTACGAAAAGTGATTCTGCGGTTTTGACTTTGTCTAAGGCATCTAGTTTTTGTTCATAACTATCCTCATACGCATCGAACTTCGATTCATCTTCTGTGATTAGTAGTTCAATGGCATTGGCTAATGAGGTTACGTAGTAGGCTTGCGGCCCTGAAGTATATTTTAGCAAGGCTTTCGCCTCATCAGGCTGAACATTCAGAGCGAGTTTGTAGGCCGTTGCGAGTGTTTCACTTGTTGCCCAGTCATTAATTGGTTGAGCCTGACTATTTACAGTAAAACAAAAAAGGCAGACGCAAGCGCCTGCCTTTTTAATAAGGTGTCTCAAAAAACTATTCAACACTGGTTTTTCTTCTGCGGGTTGCAGGAGCTGGGGCTGGTGCTTTAGCTGTTTTTGGCTTATCGCTTTCATCCAACGTATCTAAATCAACATCGGCTAAGATACGACCCGAATGCTCATCGATAACAATCTTTTTCTTCTCGCGGATTTCGGCAATTTTCTGAGGAGGTATAACAATGTTACAACCTTCGGCCGCACCACGTACAACACGCACAACTGCTAACCCGTTGGTCAAGCTTCCGCGTAAGCGTTCGTAGTATTTTAATAATTTATCTTCAATTTTCTTACCTGCCTTTTCGCGTTCGCCCAGAAGTCTTTTCTCTTCTTCATGGCTTTCGTTCAGGATAGCATTCAACTCACCTTTCTTATTGTCGAGGTGTTCGCTGCGTTCTTTAATAAGTTGTTCAGTCTTTTCGATGTCGTCTTTCTTTGTCTGAATCAATTCTTTGGCTTCCTTGGTCTTCTTTTCGAACATCTGGATTTCAAGTTCCTGAAGTTCTACTTCTTTGGTGATGGCGTCAAACTCGCGGTTGTTTCGTACGTTTTTCTGTTGTTCACCATATTTCTTGATCAGCTTTTCTGATTCCTTAATACCGTCTTTGTTTTTCTTTACGGTCTCATCCAGTTCCTTTAATTCGGCCTGGTGGCGGGATAAGCGGGTCTTGTAACCCTCAATTTCATCCTCTAAATCCTGAACTTCGTCTGGCAGGTCGCCCCGTAATTTCTTTAATTCATCAAGTTTTGTGTCAATAGATTGCAGTTTTACGAGTGCTTCTAGTTTTTGAGGGATGCTTTGTGTTTCCATTTAACTAAGGTAACTTATTGGATTCGTGTCCGTTATCGAAAAATTGACCGCAAAAGTAGGAAATTTTTTCGTTAAAATCTCCTTTATTAACTCTTTCGTGTAGGCCTCACTTTCATAATGCCCGATATCAGCTATAATTAGCCTTCCGTCAGCATCAAAAAAATAATGGTATTTAAAGTCGGCAGTTACAAAAACGTCAGCTTTTTGCTGAATAGCCTTAGTTAGCAGAAAACTGCCAGAACCACCGCAAACGGCTACTTTTTTAACAGGTTTATCTGGAATTTTGGTGTGACGGATTACCGAAAGAGACATGCTGATTTTCAAACGCTTCAAAAAGGCCGATGGTTCCATAGCCTGGTCAAGCTCACCGATCATGCCTGCTCCAACTTCCTGATTCTCATTCTCTACCCTTGACAAATAATAGGCAACTTCTTCGTATGGGTGAGCCTGCTTCATAGCCTCCAGTATCTTTCTTTCAAGATGTGTAGGGAAAATCACCTCCACCCGGTTTTCATCTACATATTCCTGCTTACCTTTTTCACCCAGATGTGGATTTGATCCTTCTGAAGGCATGAACGTGCCGGTTCCCGCCACGCGAAAACTACAATTTTCATACTTGCCAATTTGCCCCGCTCCGGCAGCATGGATGGCAGCCATCACTTTTTCAGTCTCGTTTTTTGGAATGAATGTGACCAGTTTACTAAGTGTATCTGTTTTGGGTGACAGAATCCTGACGTTTGTAAGCCCGATCTTTTCACAAATCTTCTTGTTCACACCTGTGTGAACGTGATCCAGGTTGGTGTGAATAGCATAAATGGCAATGTTCTTTCGGATAGCGGAGAGAACGGTGCGCTCTACATAATTACTTCCGGTTAGTTTTTTCAACCCTTTAAAAATGATGGGGTGGTGAGCAACAATAAGGTTACAATTCTTTTGAGCCGCTTCTTCAATAATGGATTCAATGCAATCGAGCGTAACTAAAATTCCGGTTACGACTGTCTCCGGATCGCCCGTTAAAAGACCTGAGTTGTCATACGACTCCTGGTAGGCCTTGGGTGCCAGCGATTCCAGGTAGCTGGTGATGTCTTTAATTTTTAAAACCTCAGCCATAGTTTGTAGCTTAGGCCTCGAAGATAATGATTTGAGTTGATGTCGGTAATCCGATTTTTACTATTCCCATTTGCCTGGTTGTATGGAATTGTCACCTACATCAGAAATTATCTTTATGACATCGGACAAAAGCCATCCGTGAGTTTTGAAGTGCCAGTTATTTGCGTTGGCAATTTAGTGGCCGGTGGTACAGGTAAGACACCCATGATTGAGCATTTGATCCGTTTGTTAAGCGATAAGAAGAAAATTGCAACCCTCAGCAGGGGGT
>JAKEEN010000234.1 GCA_022616575.1 Flammeovirgaceae bacterium | reverse complement strand
GCAAGCAATAGAATCATGAGCTACCAATCGATTGTAACCCGCCTTTTTTTCATCCTTGTTTCCTCTGATGGATCAATTAGTGATAAAGAAGTTTCAATGAGCAAGAAAATGGTCGAGGTTGAGGGTTTTGATCCCCATTTGTTTCAAGTCGAAATTAACTTGCTGAAAACCATAGAGCGCTCCAGAATATTTGATGATTCGGTAAATGCGTTGCGTGAACTTAATACGAATCAACAATTGAGAGCAATTGCCTGGTTATGTGTGTTAGCCAATGCTGATGGTTTTATGGATAAAGCTGAATGGCAGTTTATTTACCGACTCTATAATATTGAATTAGGATTAATGCTATCGGATTTAATGGATGTTCAAAAGCAATTATCAACCCTGAGCAGAAAATCAGCAGCTGTAGTTACCGTACTTTAAATTTTCTTCGATTTATTTTCCCGGAGCATCTCCGCGAAACTTTGTTTCCTGGCCAGCGATGTTACAGCCATTACAATTCGTTTTGTTTTTGTTATTGGTGTTTTCGCGCTTTCGACCCAATTGCTATAATATTTTTGGTGTGAGCCAGGTAGCTTTTTGAATGCCATAAGAGCCAGTGGTTCATCTTGCAGGCAGGCCATGAGATCGGGGGAAAGAATAAAATTACTCTCATCAAGGTCGATGGCTACTTTTAGTTTATCGCCTTGTTTTTTTCCCAGCGCTTTTCGTACATCGCTCTTTAAGGGTAAAATAAACTTTCCATCACCCATGGGCAACAGAGCTGTTTGCTTGATAGTATAATTATCCAAGGTGCCTTTTACACGAAAAGAAACTTTTACACCAGGATTTAATTTCTTCGCTTGTGCAGCCGAGATTTCAATGTACGTCCAGCCGGTTTTTTCTCCCTGCTTATCAAATTTTTGAATCTGAACATTGAATGAAACCATAATCAAATATAGAGAATGAATAAATTTGTAATAATTGTATTTACAACAATTGTCATTACTTTCACGTTGAAGGTGTTATCATGTCATTGGAGGACGATATTAAGCAAGATAAATTTTTGAGCGAGCATCAAAAGGCCGGGATTAATATTTTATTTACCGGCAGTTGGCTCCATACTATCAATGCTACTTATCTGAAAAAGTTTGGTATTACGCCTGAACAATTTAATGTGCTCCGCATTCTTCGGGGGTCACATCCAAAAAAAATGATGCTGGCTGACATTACCTGTAGAATGATTGACAAGAATAGCAATGCCACGCGGTTAGTTGAGAAGCTTCGCTTGAAGGGTTTGGTAAACCGGGAGATTTGTGAGAACAACCGAAGGCAGGTTGATATTTCCATTACTGACAAAGGCCTTGCACTCTTGAGAAAAATCGATTCTGATGATTCTGTTTTTCTTGAAACATTAAAAAATATTTCAAAAGCAGAGGCCATAGAACTAAACCGGATTCTCGATAAATTAAGAGTCACTGGTCACTAATGACTAATGACTTTTTTAACTTCATTCCAGTCAATCCAATAAATATTTCCGCTTCCATTGAGTGTTCCCTCTGCAATTTTTTTAATCTGGTCGATAGTTGTTGGTGATTCAAATGACACCGGAAGCTCCGAACGCTCACTGGTAAAGAACAATAATTTTTTATCAGGACTTACGTAAGGGCAGTAATCAAGTTTGTTGGAGTTAATTGACTTTAAATTTCTGGCTGGCATCCATTTCCCAGCCTTACCTTTTTCTGAAATGTATAAATCTCCGCGACCCGTGTCATCCTTTCGCCCATAAGAAGTAAAAAGGATAAATTGTTCATCAGGATCAACAAAGGCATTGAATTCATATAGGCTGGAATTAACAGTTGTATCTAATGCAATGGGTTTTTCATAATGATTGTTTATCCAAACCGCCTGGTAAATATCTTCGCGACCAACACCACCTGCATATTGAGCGGTAAAGTAAAGATTCCCACTTCTTGCAATCGATGGGTAAAATTCATCCGTTTCTGTATTGATTGGCGAACCTAGATTTTTTGGCTCACCCCATCCTGCAAAGTTTCTTTCAACTACCCATAAGTCAAAGTCTTTTGGTTTATTTCCTTGTACCGGTCTGTTTGAAGCAAAGTATAGTTTTTTGCCATCAGCGCTGAAAGCAGGTTCAAGGTCACTGAACTTTCCTGCAAAGGGAGCAATAGCCGGAGTTGACCATAATCCATTTTTATCTTTTTTAATAACTGCAATAGTTTGAAAAGAAGATTGTGGCGTTGATATGGTGTAATAGATTTCGTTACCGTTTGGAGAGATAGCAAAGTCGCGTTCATTGATCGATGTTGAAATAAATCCTTCAGCAAAAAGTGTTGCATGGCTGGGTGGATTCGATAAATCGATTTTTTGCTGTGACATAGCTTCAACCGATAGAAATATAAAGAGAGTAATAAGGGCTACTTTCATAACAAAAAATTTGCGTGAATCCTAAATCTAACACAACTCGGGTGAAGTTGGGAATACTGATTTAAAATCACGCAAGGTGGGTGAGGGAGCTTTTTCCGCGATCAATGCAGATTTTCACTGAATCTAAAGTTGATCATCCGCTGGACACACTAACTCTTCACCATCACCCTCGGAGGAATTAATTTGTAAACTTTGAGGTAGCCGTCTGACCGCTTTATACTTTCGCAAATAGCGGTCTGACGGCTAACCCTATTTATTTACCGCCACCCTCGGAGGAATTAATTTGTAAACTATCGGGGTCACAACCCTTGAAAGTAATGTTGAACTGATCAATCCGCCTATGAGCACAATGGCTAGCGGAGAGATTAATGGATTTGTTGAAATAGCAATGGGTAATAAACCACCAATGGCTGTCATCGAAGTAAGAATGATGGGAAGAAACCTCACTTCTCCTGCCTCCCGAATGGCATCTTCCAACGACTTGCCCTGTTCTCTTAGTTGATTGGTAAAGTCAACCAGCAGAATGGTGTTCTTTACCTCTATACCGGCAAGCGCGATCAGCCCAATGATGGCAACAAACGAAAGCGAATTACCTGTTACCATCAAGGCGATTACCGCACCAACGATACCCAGAGGGATAACAGATAATACGATAAGCGTGCTTTTAAATGTTCCGAACTCAAGAATCAATACAGCAATAAATAAGAAAATGGTTACGATGATCACATTTTCAAATCCACCGAAAGACTCCTGCCTGCTTTCAATTTCTCCACCCATTGAATAATTATAACCCACCGGCAATTTCATGGCATCCATTTTTTCTATGACATCGCGAATCACATTGTCATTCAAAAATCCTTTTTGCACATACGCTGTCACCGATATCATCCTGATTTTATCATGGTGATTAATATTGAGAGGAGATGACTCTAGTTTTAGATCTGCCACCTGCTTTAACGGAATGGCTCTTCCCTGCTGGTTGTTTATGTAGAGATTTTCAAATACATCCAGCGTAGCCTGACCGTTTTTCGATTTGGTTAATACAATTTCAACCTCGTCTCCATGGCTGTCAGAAAACTTTCCGACACTGATTCCGGCAACGGCCATCCGTACTGTTCTGTCGATGGCCACAGTGGGTATGCCCAGCATCTGGGCTTTCTCTTTATTAATAGCTACGCGAATATCAGATTTCAAATGTGTTACCGGATTGTTGACATAAATGGTTCCGTTTGTTTTCTCCAACATTTTTTCAACATGTGTGGCAAGCGTGCGAAGAGTATCGAGGTTGTCACCAAAAAGCCTGACTTCAACAGGGGCATTAATAGGGGGGCCCTGCTCGAAATTTTTTACTTCAATTTTGGCACCCGCATAGGGTGTCCACTGGGCACGAAGTTTTTCAATCAGTTCGAGTTTTTTAACCGATGAGGTGTTTTCATCAAGCTGAACAAAGATCTGAGTGTAATCCGTGCGCTCATTTTCAGGTATGATATTGTAATAGATTCTCGGATTTCCTTTTCCAACATTAGTGGCAAAGTATTTTATTTCCGGGTGCTTCTTCAATTCTTTTTCGATCTGAATGGTCACACTGTCTGTGTAATTGAGGTTGGATTGCAGAGGCGTAACAATCTCAACAAGGAATTGTGGTTTTTCAGAAGCAGGAAATAAACTGAACCCGATTACCGGGAAGAGCATCAATGAACCGCCAAAAATTACTACGGCTATGGCAATGGTCCAGTATGGCTTCGCAAGTGCTTTGTCAAGGAGTTTTGAATAGCTTCCGTGGATTAATTTTTTCAACGCGCGCATGAACATATTTCCGTCCGGGTGGCCATGGTTCTCTTTCAACAAACGACTTGATAAAAACGGAATGATGGTAAGCGAAACAAACATGGAGGCTAACACACTCATGATCACTCCCATCGGCAGACTGCGAATAAACTCCCCGGCAGCTTCTGGCATAAATACAAGCGGTAAGAAGGAAATAATCAACGTAGCTGTGCAGCCAATCACGGCCAACCCAATTTGTTGCGTGGCTTTAATCGTTGCTTCCCAACGCGAGTGCCCTTCGCGCATCCAGCGCTCTATATTTTCTACAACTACAATGCTATCATCCACCAACAAGCCAAGGGCTACAACCAAGCCTACAATACTTAATTGATTAAGATTGTAGCCAAGTACATTGAGCAGTACAATTCCGATTGAAAGTGAAAGAGGTATTGAGATCATCACAATAATAGCAGCTCGTTGACCGAGTGGCAACAAAGTAATGGCTACCAGAAGTATGGCAATGACAAAATCTATTCCTAATCCGCTTAAACGTTTGTTTACATTGTCGGCTTGATCGAAGTGAGCAACTAAATCAATATTGCCTTGCATTGTTTCTTTAAACTTCTCAATAACGGGCGCGTAGATTTTTTGCGTTTTGGAAATATTCTCACCCGGCTTTTGTGCTGCTGTTACAAATACGCATCGGTATCCATTCAACCGGGTGATGTGCGTTGACTCTTCAAAATCGAAGTATGCATCCGCCACATCTTTAAGTAAGACATTTTTTCCATTGGCGGAATAAATAATTGTGTTTTGAATTTCATTAACATCTGAATAGTTGCCACTGGTTTTAATGTTAAATGATTTTAAACCTGCATCGACACTTCCACCGGGTATGTTGGCAATTTCACTTTGCAGACTACCGACCACAGCATCAAGCGGAATACGCATCTGCGCCAGTTTTTCAAGTTTCAAATCAATACGTACCATGCGATCGGGTAGCCCATGAATTTCAACTTTCTTCAGTTGTTTGATCTGCTCCAGTTTATTCTGAAGATTCTCCGCTTGTTGTTTAAGTTTATCGAGCGGTGCGTTCTCAGATACAAGCGCTATTTGCAACACATTTACATCAGAAGGCTGAACTTTTCTTACTTCAAGGAGCGCGATGTTTTGAGGAAGCTCGGAACGAAGTGAATTTACTTCACGCACCAGCTCCTGGTATTTATCATCCACATTGCTTTCGTATTTATACTCTACAAAAAGCACGGCCACACCATCAGAGATGGAAGTCTTAATGCGCTGGATGTCCTCCAGTTCCGTAACTTTTTTCTCGATCGGTTCTACAACCAATTCTTCCATGTCTTTCGGACTGGTTCCCGGATATACAACTACTATGGGAAATTGGGGTGCATGCAGTTCAGGATCTTCCGAACGGGGCATGTTGAGAATAGTCGTGACCCCCAGAGCAATAATCATCAAAAAGATGACCAACGTGAACTGATAGTTTTTTACTGCGTATTCAGATATTTTCATAATCAATGAGTGAGTAATTATTTAATAACCTGAATAGCTGAGCTGTCCCTCAAATAGGCACTGCCAGAAACAATCAATGACTGAGCATTTTCTAAGCCCCCAATGATGAGCACCTGGTTGCGATCAATCGATTCAATCTGTACAGAAACCTTGCGAGCGATTTTATGATCGTTTGTTACAAACACGTAACCTGATTTTTCATCACCATCCAGCAATGATTCATAGGGAATTGTCCAAACACCTTGCTGAGTTGATGGCGTTAGTGTTGCCCTTCCAAACATGCCACTGGCAATGGCCGATGGAACTTTTCCAGCCAACGTGAGCTCAACAGTGAAGGAGCCGGTGTAAACATCCGTAGCTCCCGATTTTCTTGAAACGAAAGCAGGGAATTTTTCATTGGGCAATGCATCCATCTGAACAATGGCTTTATCATTCAGGCCCAGGCGTGCCCACTCGCGATCGCTGATAGCCGCTTTTAATACCCAATGTCCGCGTTTAGCACCATTCGTTTGAAATACGGTTGTACCCGGAGAAATCACCTGACCTTCGCTTACCATTTTCTTCAACACAAAACCATCTGACACAGCGTGTATTTCAGAATAGGAACGATTGAATTCTGCTGCCTCTGTTTGTTGAGTTGCTAAGTCAAGTGCTGTTTTAGCATTCTGAAATTGTTCGAGTGTAGCAACACTGTCCCTATACAGGTTTGACACTCGGGCAAAATCCCGTTTAGCTTTTTCAAGGGCAAGCCGGGCTTGTGAAACCTGCGCATTAATTTCGGTAAGGTTTAAGGTGGCCAGTAATTGACCTTTGTGAATGGCATCGCCTTCTTTCACAAAAATCCGGGCGATAACACCCCCGGTTTTAAATGCGAGATTTGTTTCATCATTTGTAGAGAACTGACCTGAAACTTCAATGGGGGTTTGGATGGTTTTCTTTTGTATCGCAATTACCTTAACGGGAATCACTTCCGATTTAACTGTCGTGGTCTCTTCCCCGTTGCTTTGACTGCAGGCAGATACCAGCCAAATGGCGGGAAGTAAAAGGAGGATGGATTTTGTTTTCATATAGAGTGAGTGAGTTTATTTTTTAATTAAGTTGATAAGCCGCAGTTTCACGTTCATAATTTGCCTCGGCTGTGAGTACGCGAAATTGATTAATGGTTAACTGAAACTGTGCGTTTGTAAGTTGATTCCGTGCATCAATGGCTTCAATAAATGTGTTCACGCCTTCTTTATATCCCTTGTCAATAAGTTTTTGATAGCTGCGGGCTGCTTCAAGTTGCTTTTGTGCTGATTGATAATTCTGATAAGCTGAGTTTAAATTGTCTTTAGCCACGCTGCTGCTCATTTGCAATTGCCTGGTAACATTGGAGTAGTTCAGTTCACTGTACTTTACATCCAGTTTTGATTGATTGATTTTTGCGCGATTGGTAAAACCGGCAAACAATGGAATATCCAGTTGCACACCAAGAAGTACATAGCGTGATTGATCATTAAAATGCCAATCCTGTGCTTGTGATCCTACATCAGCAAAAGCACTTAGCCTGGGCGACCAAAAAAGTTTATTCATTTTTTCTACATGCTGCTGTACCGTGATCGATTGTTGAACTTGCTTCAACTCCTCACGGCTTTGATAATTGATCTCGCCTGTGGATGCGGAGGTGAGGACTGTTTTATCAAGTAGTGTATCTGCTGCTACAGGTTCATCCATCGACCGGTTAAGTAGGAAATTAAAATAAAGTTGAGCCTGATGCACCTGTTTCTCTGCATGGGTGATTTGCGCCTTGATTGACTCGATCTCGCTTTGTGAACGAAGCACATAGGCAGGCAAACCTTTGCCATTAGCCAGAAGAGATTCATTCACACGCATTCCTTCCTGAGCGCGGGTCAATGCATTTTGATAAATGCGGATAGCTTCGCTGGCACTCAGGTAGTTGTAGTATGCCACTTTGATATTGCGGATTAACTCACGCGTATAGATCTCGACTTCATATTGCTGAAGAAGAACTTGTTCGTTTTTTATCTTACGGTTGTAAATGAGATCTGAATTGAGAATCGGCATCGTGGTTCTGACACGCGCATCATAAAAATTTTGTGGAAAGAAAGTCTGCTCAACATTTTCTACCCTTACCGGACTTCCGATGTTTTCGTAAATCGGATTCAACAGATCACCAATAGGGATTGCAATATTTCTTCCCCCCTCACCATGTGTATAACTTCCCTGCAAATTGACCGAAGGCAGGAATTGATTGTTGGCAATTCTTAATGAAAGCAGCGCCCGCTCAAGACTAATATCTTTTTGCTGAAGCACAGCATTGTTTTTCAATCCTTCATCGATATATGAATCAAGGGTGGATTGAGCGAAAGCGCTCATAGAAGTGATAAAGAGGAGTTTTATTAATAGTGTTCTCATAATGAACAGTGTTAAGCATTAAGTCAAATTTTTTTAGGCTTTCATTTTTTCCAACAGCGATAT
>JAKEEN010000033.1 GCA_022616575.1 Flammeovirgaceae bacterium | reverse complement strand
TGTGATTTGGGAACTTCAACTACCAGCGACATCACGTTTGTTCCTGCAAAAGCATCAGTACCGGGATCATTAAAAGCGGTGGCTGTTCCACCTAAAATTGCATTGAACTGTGCAAGGTCAAAAAAGAACGGATCATCGCGAGGCCCGGCAAAAACCTTGATGTTGTTACTTTCGCCTATAACCGGAGCGCTTCCATATTCTGAGATAGCAGCCTCAACGGTTAATGAGGAAAGCAGGGTACTCTGCAAACCTGTTGTGATGGGTGCGCTGGGGCCATACACCTTTACTTTTCCTCCTTCAAACGTGGCCTGAATCACCAGGTCTTCAATGTTGTCCTTCACATTGCCGTTATCAATGTTGATCTCCAGCATCACCTCTTCATCAAAGGTGGCCGCGGCTGTTGCTGAAGGCGAAAGTAAGCCTTGCGTGTTAACTACAAAGACCATGTTGTCATTGTTGGCCGGGTTTTGAAAGGCATACACATCTGTAATGTCAGAGCCAAGGCTGGCGCTGCCCGCTCCGGTTACACCGGGAGCATCGATATGGTCGGCAGCAATCAGGTAGACACCTGAAGCCGCGGCAATTATCATCGTGAAGCCCAGCATTTTCATTTTGTTTGTCATTTTCATAGATAATTTTGGTTTGTTTTGCCCATCTACGAAACTGGCCTGGCGATTGGATTTTTTAAATCGGATTTAGCACATTATTTTTCGACAATAAGTACGATTAAGAGACATATTGAAGAACAAGATTTAGTGAAAGGCCTCCTGGCGAGGGATAAGTCCTTCTTTTCTTATTTGTACGATCACTATTCCGGAGCCTTGTACGGTGTGATTTTGCGAATCTTAAAAAACGAAGATGTAGCTGAAGAGGTCTTGCAGGATGTTTTTCTAAAGATCTGGGACAGGATTGAATCTTACGATGCAGAGAAAGGGAAACTTTTCACCTGGATGGTAAACATAACCCGCAACCAGGCCATTGATAAAACACGATCGAAAGAGTTTGGTAAAGGAAAAAAAACCGGCACTATCGAAAACTCCGTACATGCGATTAATACGAAAGAATCTGTTGAGACAAGTATTGAGGGAATCGGTGTGAAGGAGCTACTGATAAAATTGCCCGAAGAACAACGCTTCGTGATTGAACAGCACTATTTGAACGGATATACGCAATCGGAAATAGCAAAAGAATTTAATCTGCCCTTAGGCACGGTGAAGACCCGAATGCGAATGGCCATGCAGGAATTACGATCATTAATTGGCAACGAGTGAACATTGAAGAATATATATCGTCAGGAGTTTTAGAGGCCTATGTACTGGGTGACTTGCCTACGCATGAAATGAAGGAAGTGGAAGCAAACCTTCAGCGTTATCCGGCATTGAGGGAGGAACTTCGAAGGATTGAAGAGTTTCAGGAGTCATTTGCCATGCGTAATGCCATTCAACCTCGGGGAGAAGTAAAAGCAAAGCTGATGGAGAAGTTGGAATCAAGACCTCAGGCAAAATCCGTTTCGATGAAAACAGATACGTCTGTATCTCTTTGGAAATATGCAGCCGCAGCTGCGGTGGTTATAGCCGTAGTGTCTTCTTATTTCGCTTACGATTATCGTTCTAAATGGCAGGATGCGCAAACAAGTCTCAATGATCTGATTGCACAGAATCAACAAATCGCCCAGGACTATAACCGAGTAAATCTTCGTCTCGATAAAATTGAGAGCGATTTGAAAGTAGTCGGAGACCCTGCATTTACGCGCGTAGTGATGAAAGGCACACCCAATGCTACAGATGCATTAGCTTTTGTTTACTGGAATGCATCAACGCAGGAAACCTACCTCAGCGTTCAAAACATGCGGGCACTTTCGCACGAAAATCAGTACCAACTATGGGCCATTGTTGATGGTAAGCCTGTTGATATGGGTGTATTTGATACCGGTATAGCCGGCTTGCTAAGAATGAAACCGATCGGTTCCGGTGCAGCAGCATTTGCTGTTACTATTGAACCAAGAGGAGGGAATACTACCCCAACCCTCGGTACTATGCAGGTGACCGGTAGCATTATTAAGGGATAATTTTAATCGTGAAAATCAACTACTTAAGTCACTTTCTTGCGGCTTGTCGGCTCCAAGACCACTATTCGGGTGCGATTTGCGTTATTACAAGACTAAAGCGGTATCAATATGAGGAAAACAGAGTCAGTTCAGTCGCATTTTGCACGGGCAAGGCATCTTTTAATTCTCATACTTTTGGCGTCAGCACTTAAATCAGCGCTTTTATTAATTAGCGGTTCCTAGTGCTGGTTGATTACATTTACTAATGAAGAAAACAATGCCTACAAAATTTTACTATACGCGTGCTAAAGTTTTTGGCTACATCATGCTGTTTATTTTAATTTTCCTCGTGCTTTATTTCTTAGACATCCGCATTTAAAATTCCATTCTCATTTCTTACTATCTTTTAGCTCCTTTGGCCGGCTTTTTGATAATTTTGTTTTAATCCATGTAAGATTATGAGAGCTATTTTAATGCTTATTGGTGTACTGGGTCTTTCCATTGCAATGGCTCAGCAAGCCGATTCCCTTCAACAAGTTCAGTACAACGAAGCACTTCAAAGACAAAAATCAGGCGATCATGCCGGTGCATCAGGAATTTTCGGTCAGTTGATTGCAGGGGGGTTTACAACAAAAGAGATTTACCTCAAGCGTGGTATTTCCAATTTTCACCTTAAGAATTTTCAGCAGGCAAAAGCTGACTTTGATGAAGCTATCAAACTTAGAATCAATACGGCCGAATTATTTGAATATCGAGGTAACACACGATACAGCCTTGAAGATTATCAGGGTTCAGCACAAGATTTAGAAAAGGCAATTAGCCTGGGTAGCGCAGGTGGCCTTGAGACGTTTACTAACCTTGCGAATGCAAAATACCGGATGGAAAATTATCGTGATGCCATCACGTATTATGACAAAGCAATTAGTTCAGGAGGTAATGAAGCTGCATTGTATAATAATCGGGGAAAGGCAAAATTTAATTTAAAAGATTACCAGGGTGCACTTCCTGACTTTGACAAAGCAATCAGCCTTAAATCCAATTACGATAAAGCGATTGAAAACCGCGCTGAGACAAGATACTTGCTCCAAGACTGGAAAGGAAGTGCCGAAGATTTTGAAAAACTGTTAGCCACCGGCAGAAACGATGTTGAGTTTTATCAAAAAATAGGAACGGCCAAATATGTATTAAATGATTTCAAGGGGGCAGCAGATGCCTTATTGAAAGTTGTTAATAAAGGAGTAAAAGATAAAGAAGTGTTCAAAATGTTGGGCTTGAGCCAGGCGTCTGCAGGCGATTGCCCTTCGGCAATGCAAAGTTTAACTGCGGCAGTTTCAATTGGGTCTTCTGACAAGGATGTGTTTGCCCAACTAGGGTTATGTCAATACAAGGCTAAAGAATATGCCGGTGCTATTGAATCATTGAGTCGGGCCGTAACGGCCGGGGCCTCATCAAAGGAAATATTTCTCGCTAAAGGCAATGCCGAAGCCAACCAAAAAGACTTAGACAATGCGCTAAAGGATTTGGAGAAAGCTGTTTCACTGGGCGCGGACGATGCCGAAGCATTTAAAAATTTGGGTGATATTAAATTTCAGAAAAATGATTTTGCATACGCAATTAAGTATTACGACAATGCCGTACGCCTAAATGATAAAGATGCCATCATTTTTAATAATCGCGGAAAGGCAAAATTAAACCTGAATAATTTTCAGGAATCGGTTTCTGATTTTGATAAAGCCATTCAACTGAACGCTAATTACAGCAAGGCATTTTTAAATCGGGGCACAGCACGGTACCAATTGAAAGATTTCCAGGGCACAGCAGGTGATTTAGAAAAAGCAAAAGTCACTGAAGGGGAAACAGCAGATGTAGTAAAAATGCTGGGCATGTCTTATTACCAAATCAATCAAAAAGATAAAGCGCGCGACAACCTGGATAAGGCGGTAAAAGCTGGCATAAAAGAGAGTAAAATGCTTTTATACCTCGGTTACTTGCGATATGAGGCCAATGATTTTAAGGGTACAGTAGAAGCATTGACCAGCGCGGAAATGGCCGGAGAAAAGGAAGATGGAGTTTTTGAAAAACGTGGGAAAGCAAATTTTCAATTAAAAGATTATGCGGCTACGGTAGTCGATTTGGAAAAAGCTGTGAAAGTAAATGCCAATGACCTTGCAACTGTTGAAACGTTGGCGGTGAGTTACATGCAGTTGCAAAAGGACAAAGAGGCCCTGCCGCACCTGGAGAAAAGTTCTGAACTGGGCAGTAAAAACAAAGAAGTGTATTATCAATTAGGCAATGCCCGTTTTAAACAAAATAACTTTTCTAGCTCAATTGAGTCATACAACAAGGCAATTGAATTGGGATACAACACAGAAATAGTTTTCAATAATCGAGGTAAAGCCAAACTTAATGCAGGACAGGTGAAAGAATCTATCCCTGATTTTGATAGGTCTATTACGTTAAAAAATGATTTTACACAAGCCTATAAGAATCGTGCGGCTGCTCGGTATTCCACCAATGATTATTCAGGAACGATCACGGATGTGGCCATCATAATTGCCCGCGGACAGGCAGGCGTGGAAGAATATTCAATGTCAGGGTTGTCGAAGTTCAAGATGGGTAATTTTAAAGCGGCTGTCGAAGATTTAACAAAAGCCCTTGAAGCTGGTGCTAAGAACGTGAAGGTTGTAACTGCGCGTGGAAGTTGTTTGTTTGAGTTGAAGGAGTATGAAAAAGCCATTCCTGATTTAACCAAGGCCATAGATGGTGGCGAGAAAACCAACGATGTGTATTTCAAACGGGGCGCATCATATTATCAACTTGCCAACTATGCATCCTCGCTAACTGATCTGGACAATGCTATTAAGAGTGGATATGATCAGGCTATGGCTTATGATATGCGCGGGCATGGTCGA
>JAKEEN010000233.1 GCA_022616575.1 Flammeovirgaceae bacterium | reverse complement strand
GGTTGGCATTCTTTGTCTATGAAGAAACTCTAACTTGACAAAGTAGGATTAGTTAAGATAGCAGGTCAGTTTAGGCGTGAGTACAAACTTGAAGTGCCCGATGCCATCATTGCTGCCACTGCATATAACACCAATTTGCCCACTTTTAACGGCTGATAAAATCTTTTCGAGGATAAATCAGATTGAAGTAATTCAATATAAAAAATGAAGTAGGTTTTTAGCATGAATCGTACATAAATTCAACGAATTATTTATTTAATTTCGACCCAATTTTTAAATTCCTTCAATGGCCCTTTTTGATTTCTTCACCAGCGACATCGCAATAGACCTCGGTACCGCCAACACCCTCATCATTTACAAAGACAAAATCGTTGTGGATGAACCTTCGATCGTAGCCATCGATAAGCAACATGGAAAAGTGCTTGCCATCGGTCGCGAAGCCATGCAGATGCACGAGAAGACGCATGAAAATATCAAGACCATTCGTCCACTGAAAGAAGGGGTGATTGCCGATTTCCAGGCGGCTGAATTAATGATTCGCGGTCTCATCAAGATGATCGACACAGGCAAACGTATTTTTCCTCCTTCATACCGAATGGTAATTTGCATTCCTTCCGGAATCACGGAAGTAGAAAAACGTGCTGTGCGCGACTCCGCTGAACATGCCGGTGCCAAAGAAGTATATATGATTCACGAGCCGATCGCAGCAGCCATCGGAATTGGAATTGACATTGAACAGCCGGTTGGCAACATGATCGTGGATATTGGTGGAGGTACTACCGATATTGCCGTCATTGCTTTATCGGGCATTGTTTGCGACCAATCGATCCGCGTGGCCGGGGATACCTTCAACCGTGATATTCTCGACTACATGCGCAGACAGCACAATCTGTTGATTGGTGAACGCACAGCAGAGAAAGTAAAAATCGAAGTAGGTTCGGCATTGACTGAATTAGATAACGGCCCTGATGATTATGAAATACGGGGACGCGATTTGATGACGGGCATTCCGAAGACTATTAAAATTTCTTATTCCGAAATTGCTTTCGCTCTTGATAAGTCAGTTTCAAAACTTGAGGAAGCCGTACTGAAGGCGCTGGAAACTTCCCCTCCTGAACTTTCTGCCGATATTTATGAACGTGGAATTTATTTGACAGGCGGTGGCGCTATGCTTCGCGGACTTGATAAACGCCTTGCACTTAAAACCAAATTGCCAATTCATGTAGCGGATGATCCACTACGCGCAGTTGTTCGCGGCACCGGAGCTGCCCTCAAAGATTTACAACACTATCGCTCGGTGATCATGACCTAGACCGATGAACAGGATATTTCTCTTCATTTATAATCATCGGACGTTCTTCACCTTTATCGTACTGGAAGTATTTTGTACCTGGCTGATCATTCAGAACAACCAGTATCAGGGGGCTGCTTTCTTTAATTCTTCAAATCAATTTGTTGCCGGCATTAATTCATTCTCTTCCGATGTCAGGAATTACTTTGCTCTTCGCGATGTCAATCAAACGCTGGCAGAAGAAAATGTGGCTCTTAGAAAAAAACTGGAGCAATATTCACAACAGATGTCTGCTGTGCATGAGAATGCTGCCTACGATTCTAATTTTATTCATCGATATGATTTTGTGAGCGCCCGGGTAATCAGCAATTCCGTAGATCGTTTCAAAAATTACTTCACCATCAATAAAGGTGCACGCGACAGTGTTAAAGCGGGTATGGCTGTCATCAGCGAATATGGCGCCATTGGCAAAGTAAAGATTACTTCTAAAAATTTCAGCGTAGTAAGTTCCTTGCTGAATACCGATGTTATGGTTTCTGCGCTTGTAAAGCGAACCGGGCACCTGGGTTCTGCTCAATGGGATGGTGATGATGCGAACTGTGTTTACTTGAATTTCATCCCCCGGCACGTGAAACCTATTAAAGGCGATACTATTACCACCAGCGGATACAATGCAGTGTTTCCTGAAAATATTCTAATTGGTGTTATTGATGAGGTAGGTCAACGCGATGAAGAACCGTTTCTAACCATCCGCGTAAAGCTTGCCCAGGATTTCAGAAAATTATCTTATGTAGCCGTAGTAAAAAGTACCTACAAACAAGAAATTGATTCGCTCCAACATAAAATTGAACTTCTGAATCGTTGAGACGCTCAGCCATCATAGTACCCATTTTATTCATTGTCCACTTGTTCTTTCAGGTATTGGTACTAAAGAATGTGGTTTTGTTTCATACTGCCTTTTGTTTCTTACATGTCTCCTTCCTCCTGCTTCTCCCGATTGAAATGGGAAGCCTTGCCTTGTTGGGCCTCGGTTTCCTGATGGGCTTCAGCATTGATGTTTTCTACGATAGCCTCGGTCTTCACGCACTCAGCTGCGTTCTCATGATTTATTTACGCAATTTCTGGATTGCAAGAATCACTCCGTTAGGAGGGTACGAAACAGGAAGTGTTCCGTCAATCAATCTTGGTGGTATTACCTGGTTTCTTATGTACGCGATGCCGCTGATTTTCATTCATCACACAGTACTTTTCTTTACTGAAGTTGGTGGGTTTCATCTGTTCTGGATTACCCTCAGGAAAGCACTGGCAAGCACTTTGTTCACTACCTTTGTTATCGTCTTATTGCAGTACATTTTTCCAGACCGGGCATGAACGAGGGCAGAAAAGAAATATTACAGATTGCATTTGTACTGGTTGCCCTGATTTTTGTTGTAAAACTCTTCTTTATCCAGGTGCTGGATAAACGTTATGAACAGCTTGCCGATAGCAATGCTATCTTAAAAGAAATTGAATATCCTTTTCGCGGATTGATTTACGATCGAAACGGAAAATTGCTGGTGTATAATTCCCCGGAGTATGATCTCTACATTGTGAAGAAAGAAGTCAGAGAACTGGACTCCACCTATTTCTGCGAAGTATTCTCATTGACTCAGGAAGAATTGCGGGTTAAGTTTAAAGAGCTTCGGGCACGAAAAGAGTATTCCTCAGTTAAGCCAACTGTTTTTCTCAAGCAGCTTTCTAATCTCGACTTTGCCAAAATTCAGGATCACATCGATGAGTTTCCAGGGTTTTACATTCAGGCAAGAACTACACGTGCTTACACCTCATCAAGCGCTGCCAATGCATTAGGGTACGTAAGCGAGGTTTCTAAGACTCAACTCGAACGCGACTCAACAAAATTCTACCGACAGGGCGACTACATAGGACAGAGCGGCATTGAGGCCTTTTATGAAAATTATTTGCGTGGACAGCGTGGTGTTCGGTATAAACTGAGAAATGTTGAAGGCCTTGAAAAAGGATCATTTAAAAATGGTACGTACGATACGCTGTCCGTACCTGGTCAGGATTTAGTAACAACACTCGATATTTCGCTGCAAGAGTATGGGGAGTTTTTAATGAAAGGGAAAGCCGGAAGCATTGTGGCCATTGAACCCGGCACCGGAGAAATTTTAGCCTTTGTTTCAGGGCCCTCGTATGACCCCATGCAGCTTACGGGCAAACACTACAGCGAAAATTTTGCACACATCAGCAGCGACACCAACAAGCCACTCTTCAATCGCCCTTTAATGGCGCAATACCGGCCGGGCTCGATTTTCAAAATTGCGCAGGCCATGACCGCCCTGCAAGAGAAGGTAATTTTTCCGGATACACGAATTCGTTGTGATCGCTCGGTTATTAATTGCCACGGAGCACACTCGAATGAAGACTTGACTGGAGCCATTACGCACTCCTGCAACCCTTATTTTCATAGTGTATTAAGACGCATGTTGAATAAAGGCATTTCTGAAAGTCCTTATGATGATACACGGATAGGCCTGGAAGAATGGAATAAACACATTCGAAGTTTTGGATTCGGCAATAAGTTGGGAATTGATTTACCTAATGAAAAAGGTGGCCTGATTCCCGATCCTGCTTACTACGACAGAGCGTACCGCGGCAGGCCCTGGAAGTTCTCTAATATTTATTCCCTTGCCATCGGTGAGGGTGAAAACCTTGTAGTGCCCATGCAAATGGCCAACTTTGCTGCCACTGTTGCTAACCGAGGGTATTTCTATACACCACATCTTGTAAAGTCTGTTGGTAAAACCGGCAAACCCTTACCACAATACGAGGAGAAACATAAGACCACTATCGACTCTGCCAATTTTTATGTGGCTGTGGCAGCTATGGAAAATGTAGTGAAGTCAGGAACCGGACAATATCGGGCCAGTCTGCAAGATGTTGTTGTATGCGGTAAAACCGGTTCTGTGCAAAATGAGCCCCGCCCGGATCACTCGGTGTTCATTGCTTTTGCGCCAAAAGAAAATCCGAAGATTGCTGTTTCTGTTTACGTGGAGTTCTCAGGTCAGGGTGCAAGAGCAGCCGCCTCTATTGCCAGTCTCATGATTGAAAAATACCTGCAGGGATCTACCCGCAGGCCGCACATTGAGCAATATGTATTGAATGGTAAATTCTTAGATCCTTAAGTGAGAAACGAAGAAAACATATCGAACCGAATGGATTGGGTCACGGTGATGATTTATGCAGCCATTGTACTGCTCGGCTGGATCAACATCTATGCGGTAACGTATGATCCTGAGATTGATCAATCTATTTTTGACCTTTCCCTAAACTCTGGCCGGCAACTTTTATTTATTGCCGCTTCCATCATCATCGTCATGTCGGTATTAATTATCGATATGCGTTTTTATGAAACAGTTGCCTATGTGATTTATGGCGCTGTTCTTTTTCTTTGTGTGGTTGTTCTTTTTACCGGAAGGGAAGTAGGTGGTAATCAAGCGTGGCTGCGAATCGGTTCGTTTGGCTTTCAACCCTCTGAGTTTGCCAAGTTTGCTACAGCACTTGCTGTCGCTAAGTTTATAGGATCTGTTGGTTTCAAAATGGATAACATTCGAAATCAAATTATGCTTTTCGGAATTATCGGCATACCCATGTTGATTATCCTCGCTCAAAAGGACACCGGCACGGCCTTAGTTTTTACCGCCTTTATCCTTGTCTTTTATCGCGAAGGCATGTCTCCATTTTTAATCATTACAGGGTTGGTGGCCGCTTTTCTATTTATCATTACGTTGTTAGTGGAGAATCAGTATTATATATATGGTTCGATCGGCACTCTTCTTTTAATAACTATTCTGCTGGGTAAAAAGAAATTCAAGCGCATTGCCTTACTGACCATCGGTGCCTGCATTATTGCAGGAGTCATCGCCAGTGTTGACTACATCATCACAGATGTGCTTAAACCTCATCAACAAAATCGTATTAAAGCGTTGATCAATCCTGATGCAGATCCATTAGGTTTTGGCTGGAACGTAACACAATCTAAAATCGCGATTGGCAGTGGTGGATTTTCAGGCAAAGGATTTTTGAAAGGAACGCAAACCAAGTTTGATTTCGTGCCCGAGCAAAGTACCGATTTTATTTTCTGCACGATTGGTGAGGAACACGGTTGGCTTGGAAGTCTTTTACTGATCGGATTGTTTGTTGCTCTTTTCTTACGAATTATATTCCTGGCTGAGCGGCAGAAGAGCCGGTTTAGCCGAACGTACGCGTATGCTGTTGTTTGCATTTTCTTTTTTCACTTTGCAGTGAATATTGGAATGACAATCGGATTATTTCCCGTGATCGGCATTCCGCTTCCCTTCTTTAGTTATGGCGGATCTTCACTCTGGGGTTTTACAATTTTACTTTTTATACTATTGAAATTGGACGCGCATCGGATGCAAGTGCTTCAACGGATTTAAACTCAAAAATTAGAAAAATTACCAATTTTTGAATGTCGAATTTGTAATTAAGCAAAGCGTTTCTCCAGCATCTCCATAAACTCATGAAACTCTTCGCTCTCTTTATCCCACTGGGCAAGGTTTCGTTCCAGGTACATGAGGGCTGATGGCATATCGGCTAAATTGTCCAGTTCATCTACGGTTTTAGAAAACGATTCGAAGTCACCGTAGAATAGCACTTTGGTGAACATGAATTTCTGATTGATTGTGAGGTTCTCTTTTATGCGGTTGATGCGCTGAAAGTCATCGGCAATGGTTTTACCGGTTTTGCTTAATTTATCATTAATGCTGGGTTGTGCCAATACCTCGACTTTTTTCGTCACCACTTGCCTGGGTTCATACAACTGCTCAATCTTCAAGGGAACAACTTCCGATAGTTTTGCAAAATATTCATCGAAGTCCTCCGGTGTAAAATTCACTTCCTCTAAAATCTGATCAAGTATTCCAAAAGCCTCGTTGCCTGAAATTTGCTTCAATTTTTTCTCCTCAATTTTTTCAATCAGATTGTTTAAAGGCGCGCTGTTTATTTTGATGTATTTCAGATGTTCTTTAAAGACATCGGTTGATAACATCTTGTTCTTATCACCGGCAATCAAATCAGAATAAAAATCGTATGGATCAAGAATCAAAAACAATGTTTGGCTGACAGCACGGGCAAGGAGGGGTTTTAAATCGGCTTGCTTTATAGTAATGTGATTTGAAAGCGTTCCCAGAAAATTCTCCAAGGATTCTTTAACAGCCGGATCCGAGTAATCAAAGTAGGGACTCTGAAGGTTCTTTACTTCTGCTTTCCATACGGTAAATAATTCATGGAGAATAAAATAGTTGATCTGCTTTACTTCTGTCAGTGTGAGCAAATCCGGGCCGTTGACCACACTCTTGCCGGCATAGGCCTTTTTCAAAACCTGAGACGAAAACACCTCACCATACTTTTCTACTGCTTTTATACTGACCTTCTCGTCCATGAATACGTGGTTGTAAAATGATCAAAGTCAAAATTAAGGGATTATTAGAATAATGGATAGAAAATTTGATGAACCCATTATTTGCCGGCACCATATTCGGCTCGATGCGTTAACTTGCAGCTATGTTTATAGAACCACATCTGGGCGGCAGGCAATCTACCAATAAAGGTTGGATTGAAGTGATTTGCGGGTGCATGTTCTCAGGCAAAACAGAAGAACTTATTCGCAGGCTCAACCGTGCATTAATCGCCAGGCAACGCGTAGAAATTTTCAAACCGGTAGTTGACTCGCGCTATCATAAAGAAAATATCGTTTCGCATAATGAAAATTATATACGTTCGACCCCGGTGAATTTTCCAGGAGATATTTTGCTCATGGCGGGTGAATGCGATGTGGTAGGAATTGACGAAGCTCAATTTTTTGATGTGACCATCATAGACGTATGCAATCAATTGGCCAATCAGGGCAAACGTGTTATAGTAGCGGGCCTGGATATGGATTTTGAAGGTAAACCTTTTGGTCCGATGCCGTATTTACTGGCGGTAGCTGAATTTGTCACAAAAATTCATGCCATATGCGCGCAAACGGGGGAGCTTGCATCGTTCTCATATCGATTAACAGAAAATGATGAACAGGTTTTGCTGGGCGAAAAAAGTCAGTATGAAGCAAGAAGCCGCAGCGCATTTGTGGATGGAATGAAAAACAGGAAGAAGTAATGCGTACTTTCTTAAAAACAGTATATTTAATATTAGTCATTAGCCATTGGTCAAAGGGCTCCATAGCTCAGGAAATTCCAATTGGTAACTGGCGCATTCATAACTCCTATAACAAGATCGTTGCCCTGGCTGATGGAGTTGATAAAATCTATGCAGCTGCCCCAAATGGAATTATGGCATTGGACAAATCTGATTTAAGCTTACGAAGTATTGCCAAACTTGAAGGCCTAAGTTCATCGGGTATTTCTGCATTGGCCTTTGATAATTCCAACAATCAACTCTTTGTTGCTTACGAAGATGGTGACCTTGATATTCTAAAGGGGAATGAGATCATTAATTACAACCGATTAAAAAATTCATCCGTCATTACCGGATCAAAAAAAATCAACCACATTTTGATTTATGAACCCTATGCATATTTCTCAACTGATTATGGAGTTGTGGTTTTTGATTTGGATCAATTGGAAGTAAAAGAAACGTGGAGAGACTTGAGCAGTTCCGGCACCAACCTCATGATTTATCAAAGTGTGATCCATAACGATAGCATTTACCTTGCAACTGAAAAAGGGATTTTAGCAGGCAGCATGGATGATAACCTGCTTGATTTCAACCAATGGCAGCGATTTGATGCAGGCGATTTCAACGCCACGATTCGATCCGTAGCAAATTTTAATAACTCCATTTACTGCGCCATCAATACTAAGGGGATCTACCAACTTAAGGCGAGCATGTGGAATCTTCAATCTTACTTATCAGCATCTCAGTATACATCTCTTGTAACGGGTTCACAACTGCTTTATGTCATTGCAAATGACAGTGTATGGTCGATCAACATGGCTGATCAGGTCATCGCAGTTTCATCTGATCTTATTACCACACCCTTGGCCATCCTTGAGTCTGATGAGAAAGTCTATATCGGTGATTCTCAACGATCATTGATCAGTAACCTCACCAATACCTTCGAATCATTCAAAGTCAGCGGCCCCTCCAAACACGTAATTACTAAACTCCATTTCTCAGATAAGCTTTATGCGGTTGCCGGTGGATATTCATCGTCTTTTGTACCACTAAATAATTCCGGTGATGTAAACATTTTTACTAACGGATTGTGGACTTCAAGTCAATATGAAATCAATGACCTGACCGATTCCCAAATTTCGGGAGGCAAACAATTCTATTCTTCGTTTGGTGACGGGCTATTACAAGTTGAAAATTCTGTCGAAACTCTGTTTAATGAAACTAACAGTCCCTTGCTGAATCAATCGGGAATTTACGTTACAACTATTGAAAATTCTTCAGCGGGTTTGTGGGTTTTAAATTATGGGGCATCCACGCCTCTTCACTTATTGAAAGGCGATAATTCCTGGCAGTCCTTCACTCCATCATTTACAAGTTCCCGTTATGCACTTGATCTTGCTGTTGATTTCTCAGGAAAAATTTGGATGGTAGTGAATCCGATACATGGGGGTGGAATTGTTGTATTTGATAAAACAAATAATCAATCCCGCTTTCTTACCGATGATCTTGGTACAGGCGGATTACCCAATCAGGCTGTTCGCTCCATAGCTATTGATCGTGATGGGCTGATTTGGGTCGGCACTGATGAAGGCGCGGCATACTTCTATACATCAACCCAAGATGCTATTCGACCAATTTTTGGCAGCAGCTATCTGTTGCGGGATGAGGACGTAACAGCAATTGAGGTAGATGGTGGTAACAGAAAGTGGATGGGTACGGAGCGGGGCGTATGGCTGTTCAATCCAACAGGCGAGCAACTTATTCATAATTTTAATGCTGCCAATAGCCCGCTGCCTTCTGATGTTATTCTCGATATTGAAATTAATCATGCTACAGGCGAAGTGTTCATTGCCACTGATAAAGGCGTTGCTTCTTTTCGCGCTGATGCAACCGCCAGTGATTTTACTTTCAATCAGGTAAAGGTCTTCCCAAATCCGGTAACATCAGATTTTCCGGGATTAGTAGGAATATCGGGATTGGCTACTGATGCGGTTGTAAAAATTACAGATGTGAGCGGAAAACTGGTAAGACAAACCATGGCCAATGGTGGCACCGCCAGTTGGGATATGCGCGATCATCAGGGTAGAAAAGTGCCGACTGGCATGTATTTACTTTTTATGGCTACACAAGATGGCATTGAAAGTTTTGTTGGAAAGATTGCTGTGATTAATTAGCGAATTGTCAACTTGACGAAAGCAGGTTTCGACTCCCTGCCTGACGGCAGGCAGGCGCTCAACCTGACAGAAAAGTATGATTCACAAAACACGAGGCATTGTTTTTCGCTTTACAAAATTTGGCGAGAGTTCCATTATCGTTACCATCTTCACAGAGTTATTCGGGCTTCAAAGCTACCTGGTAAACGGAGTACGAAGTAAATCATCAAAAAGTAAAATCGCACTCTTTCAGCCACTCACTTTGC
This sequence comes from Flammeovirgaceae bacterium, assembly GCA_022616575.1. Lineage (GTDB taxonomy): Bacteria > Bacteroidota > Bacteroidia > Cytophagales > Cyclobacteriaceae > JAKEEN01. The sequence continues at coordinate 498 of JAKEEN010000233.1, read as the reverse complement.
TCGACATGGAGGTTTATCATCGGGAGAATGCGAACATCAATCGAATCAAAGAATTAAAATGTTCGCACCCGTATGTGAGTCTGATGAGTGATTCCAGAAAATCGGCTATTGCCATGTTTCTGAATGAAGTGGTTAACAAATCCGTACGAGAAGAGAGTCATGCAACGGATGTTTATGAATTTCTTGAAACCTCCTTCAGGACTCTAGATCACCAGGAAACCAATTTCGAGAACTTTCATTTGATTTTTCTTATCAAGCTCAGTCGCTACCTGGGTTTTGGCTCTTCCAATCCTGATGAAATTATGGGGCGAAGGGTAATGGGCAACGAAGAAATGAACCTGCTTACAATACTATTGACCTGCGATTTTGCCACGCATGTTCCCATGACTTTAGCTCAGCGAAGAGAGATCTTGGAAAGCCTTATTTACTTTTACAAAGATCACATCGATTCGCTGGGCGAAATAAAGTCGATGCAGATATTGAAGGAGGTGATGAGTT
>JAKEEN010000232.1 GCA_022616575.1 Flammeovirgaceae bacterium | reverse complement strand
CAACACTCATCGGATTCATATCATTAAGATTAAACTCAAATACTTCCTCACCCGGTGAGCCTTTGGCATTGACCGTACGGCTTGTGTACTTGATTTTGTTATTATCGCCTTCGACTGTTTCAAAAGTTTGTTTCACAGTTGTCTCCTCGAGTGTTACATCGGCAATGGTTTTCTTCAGCCATGCAGTTGCTGATGCCGCATCTTTACTAAATGGTTCCTTGTAAGAGGTCTTACACTTTTCAATCGTTTTATCAATCAGCACCTTTAATCTTCTGCCATTTTCAATATTGGTCACATAAATTTTAAATTCGTCATCGTAACTGTTGAACTTATCGTTCTTCGAGTGCATCACCATTTTCTTCTTATCAGTTACAAACACCTCAATAAACATTTTCTCCCCTGTTACATCGATCTTATCAGCATTGGGGTTCATATCGATCCAGTTAAATTTGATTTCATTTTTCTCCGTTGCTTTAGGATCTTGTTCTGTTTGAATGAATCTTGTGTTACACTGGGCCTCAATAGTCTGCGTAATCTGCTTCGGACCGTATGCCACGTTTGAAACTAAAGCCTTCATTTTCTGCAGTGCATCCACTTCAGAAGCCGGGTTGGGCATATCGGCCTTTACTTTCTCAAGAGCCTGAGGCACCACCATGTTAAGAACCGTCTTAATATCGCGTGCTTCATCAACGTTGTTTGTGTAAATGCTGATGTCATTCACATAAGGTTTTATTTCTCCGTTCGACCGAAGGCCAATGTATTTTGCTTTTTCAAGTGTTTCGAAAGCTACAGCAAATTTGTTACCTGTCACTTTGAAGGTCAATGAATTCAGGTTTATATCGGCAAGGTTTAATGAATACACGTCTTCTTTCGATGCCTTAGCATCTGATTCTTTCTGTATGAATTCCAGTCCGCCAACAAAATTTGTTTTCGAAACTTTTTGCACGTACGATTTTGTGCCGAGCGACACATCTTTAATATTCGATGTTAGCCAGGCCACCATATTATCATAGCCACTGAGCTTGAGTTTTGAGGCCATTACCTTTTCAGCCGGAGGAATTGCTTTTTTTACTATTTCCGCAATAGCCCTTGCATTGTCGATGTCTTTTGCAAGAATAATAACCTGATCATCGTATGATTGGGTCTCATTGTTTTTAGAGACTTTAACCATCTTTTGTTTATTGCGCACAGCACATATTACCTGAATTACGTCTTTTTGTGCCTGTTCGCGCACAGCATAAGGATCGATGTCGGCAAGATTAAATTCATAAGCGTAATTTGTGCGTGCACCTTTTTGGTCAACCTCGTCATAGCTGTACTTTATCACAGCTGGTTGAGGTGAGCTCACCTGTTGCTCATAACTCTTAGAAGCAGTTTGCACCGCACCAACGGTGGATGCCAGCTTCTGGGTGAGCCCATTGAGATCATCCTGGGAATATGCTTTCCCAATGCTGAATACACTCACAACCATGAAGCCAAGACCATAAACTTTTAGTTTCATAATCAATTTCATTTTTAATTAATCACAAATAAACATGAGCTAACATTACAAAAAAACTTCCAGTATTTTTATTTCAGAAACTTTTTAAACCACTCGATATACCGGGTGTACCTGTCCACCCAATAACTTGGAACAGTAAGTCCATGAAATTGATCCGGATAAATGACCAGTTGAGTTGGTACCCCGCGTGACCTCAATGCCTGATACATTTGTTCGCTTCCAGAAGCCGGCACATTGAAATCATTTTGACCGACCATGTATAAAGTTGGCGTGTTGATTCGATCTGCTTTAAAAAACGGGTAAGATATTTTTATCCACTTGTCAGCATTCTTCCAGGGAACGCCTAATTCCATTTCATACTGTTGTATGTATTGATCTGTACCATACATTGAGAGCTGAAGCGCGCTTCCGGCACCGCTTGCTGCAGCCTTAAATCTTGAATCTGTTGCCGTTACATAGTCAGTAAGTATTCCGCCATAGCTCCAGCCTCCAATTCCCAATCGTGAAGCATCTGCTAACCCTGCTTTCACCAGATAATTGACACCATCCAATAAATCAATGACTTCTTTATTTCCCCAATCTCCAAAAATCGAGCGGGCAAAATCATATCCCCTTCCATTGCTCCCTCGATAGTTTACGGTTGCTACTGCGAATCCCTGGGAGGCTAACATTTGCATGGTCATATCGAATTCAAATTCATCTTGTGCAACGGGCCCTCCGTGAATCCAAAGAATGAGTGGTAATTTTTGACCTTTAGGTTTGTTATTGGGCCAGTAAAGTAACCCGCCTATTCTTATTCCTTCTCTGTTTTTAAATTCAAATCCTTCTACAGTTGACAGTGAAAGCGGTGCTAAAAATGAATCATGCTGTTTTGTTATCCGCCTAAATACTCCCTTTTCTAAAATATACAATTCAGAAGGCCGGTTAGGCTCAGCCATTTGTACAAGGTACTTATCCGTACCAAAAGGTTTTATTACGGTTACACTCCTGTCCCCTGAAGTCAATGGTAATTGATTGCCCGTTGCTAAGTCTACTTGTAAGGCATAACGTCTGCGATCATCTTCAACTAAAGCAACCATTGATTTTCCATCCAGGTCCCATTCAGGATTTGTAATTGGCCGATCCAGCTTTTGTGTCAAAATAACAGGAGCATTTCCTTCGATTGAAATGACTGCCAAATATGGTTCATCGTAAACATCCCATTGTGGTGAAATAGAACGGAGGTAACTGATGGATTTACCGTCAGGACTAATAGTTGGTTTTCTATCGTAATCTATCCAGGTCGTTAACTGTTTGGGACTTGAGCCAGGTCTCGCCTCCATCAACCAGATATCGGTATTCATATTTCGATCTGGGTCCTGGGAGCGATTACTTGTAAAGGCAATATGTTTTCCATCCGGAGTCCACACGGGCTCTCCATGTGAAAAATTTCCGCGCGTAAGTGTATCCAGATGTTTCGATTCTACATGGAGTAGATAAAGATGGCTGTAGCGTTTTTCGAGATACCCATGTATATCCTCCTTAAAGTGATATCGTTCAATAACGATAGGTTTAGCCGGCTTGTCTTTGAGGCTGTCGGGTCTTACCTCCTGGTCACGAATAACGAGAACCATTTGTTTTGAATCAGGGCTCCATTCGTAATCGCTAATAGAAACTTTAAAGGATGTAAGCTGCCTGGCCTCACCACCCAGCCGATTCATAATCCATAATTGATCTTTCTCTTTACCATCGAAACGACCCGAAAGAAATGCGAGGTACTTTCCATCGGGACTCCATTTTGGGTTAGACTCGCTCTCTGGTGTAAATGTTAACTGAATTGTCCCGCTCCCATCGGTAGCAGCCATCCAAATGT
>JAKEEN010000231.1 GCA_022616575.1 Flammeovirgaceae bacterium | reverse complement strand
GGGTTATAATTTGTACCGAGTGTGGGAACCTCAATCATTACATTATTACCGCAATTCATATAAAGTTTAGGTGCATTACCAGTTGTAACACGTATAACGGGTTTCACTACGAAATATTCTATGTCTTGCTCTATTACCTTATCGCCCAGAATTGCTTTTCCATGGTAGGTCTTTCTTACTTTATTTTCTTTATCATAAGCTCCACCTGAAGCTGTGAATTCCACTTTACCCATTTTCACACCTTCGGCATCAATCAAAGGTAACTTGGCACCATCTTTATACATTTCAGGTGAAATAGCGGATGAAGATCCTGTAATAAACATCTCAGCTTCGTACTTAGAACCGGCAGCTACTACTGAAGATTTTGCTCGTGCCATCAAAATGTACTTATCAAACTTGATATTTACAGCATCAGCATCTGCCGCTAATTTTTCCAGCGCAAGGGCCTCTTGTTCTAAAACCTGAGACTGATGCTCGGTAACTGAAGCGAGTGCTGCAATTACTGGCGTGTTCTCAAAAGTAAATGTGATGAAGTCCTTATTGGCGTGATCCTTATCTTCTTTAAAGATTTCAAAGTCCTTAGGTGCTTTGGCAATCGTTGGATATTTCTCACCTGTTATCTTGCCCAACTCATTGGTAAAGTTTTCAAGTAACTCTTGATACTTTTTTCCAACGGGAGACTGAATCATCATAGAGGCAACTTTTGAACTGTGGTCGTTCACCAGTTTCTCATCAATTTTATCAGTTCCGGAGGTCTTCATCATTTGTACCTTGATATCATCGATAGCCTTCAGGGTATTGGATGTTAACTCTCTAACCTTTTGAGCTTTCTCCTTAGCTTGAGTAATCTTAGGATTATCACTCTTACCGGCATTCTCAACAATCTTGGCTAATGTCTCGCCACTTTTCTTTTTATTCTCTTCTATTACACCTTCGAGTGTTACATTAATGATTGCAAACTTCTCCAACACTGCATTACTTACCTGCAGAGCCAGAAGCGCAGTAAGAACCAGGTACATCATACCTATCATCTTCTGCCTGGGAGTTTCCTTACCACCTGCCATAATTTCTTAATTGTGGTTTATAAAAATCTTATCAATCAAATTACTGACCTTTCATTGCGGTCAGCATGCTACCATACACTTTATTAAGTGAGGTTAAGTTATCTGATAGTTTACCGAGTTCGGAGGTAAACTTCGTTGTGTTCTCTCCAACCTTAGAAAGACCCGACATCGCACCGGTTAAGCTCTCATAGAACTTATTCATATTCTTAACATGGCTGTCTGCATCTTTTAACTCCATCTCATAAACTGAATTGAGAGCAGCCAGGTTCTTTGTTACTTTCTGAACTTGTGAATGATATTCACCTGCATCTTTTGACGCATCAGCCATTGACGCAACTGCTTTAATAGCTGTGTCATACGACTTATTCATATTGGCTAATTGTGAAGAGGCGTTCTTCACATTACTTGCATATTCGTTTGTTGCCACGGCAGCATCAGTCAGGTTAGACATCTTCTTGGCAGAATCAGCCAGGTTAGTCATGCCTTTGCCTAAATCCGACAACAGGTTTTCATTGATGTTAACCTTCTTAAGCATATCACTTAGTGCGACAATCTCAGTGCCGCCAGCAGGGGCACCTGCTTTTCTAACCGTAGGCGTTGCGGAAGGCCCCTCATAATCTTCTGCTAACTCTGGATAAACTTTTGACCAATCTACTTCTCTGTGCTTTGGTTCAAACGCACTTAAAAAGAAGATGACTGCTTCAGTAGACAGTCCCAGCATCAGCATTTCGTCTGCTCCGTTGAGGTGAAGAATCTTAAATAATGCTCCGACAATTACGACTGCAGCACCAATGCCATATACTTTTGGCATGATGGTTTGGAACATGAGTTCAACAAATCCGCCTTTTTTCTTGCTCATTTTGGTTAGAGTTTAGTTTATGAGATGTCTTAAAATGGTATACTAAATATAAAGTAGAGTTTTCAATATTTAAAATTCGGCTCCAGAAGACCTGCCCAAATAGGTCATGGCACAACGGAAGCCAATATATGCTCTTGTGGAATCCTTAAACTCATACGTACGGGTTCCTGTCTCCAAATAGTATGCAACATCCTTCCACGATCCACCGCGTATCACCTTCTTCGGGGCCACCTTCTCGTCATATACCGAACTTTCGGGGTTCGTTCTTGGATCTATATACTGTGGGTTCAAATCCCAAACTGTTGGTACAGAAGCCGGGTTGAAATCATCCAAACACCATTCTGAAACATTCCCAGACATATCATAGAGCCCGTAATCGTTAGGAAAATATGCCATAACCGGTGACGTATATGCAAATCCATCATCGTAAAAGTTACCACGACCCGGTTTGAAGTTTGCTAACATACATCCTTTTGCATTTCTGATGTATGGATTACCCCAAGGGTACTTTGCCAGGTCTCGTCCGCCACGTGCTGCATATTCCCATTCAGCTTCTGATGGAAGACGGAAGCCTGGCATCGGAAAGTCGCCAACGCTCTTTCTATAATCATTCAGGTATGCCGTTCTCCAATTGCTGAAGAACACTGCGGCATCCCAACTAACACCTACCACCGGATAATCGTCATAGGCAGGGTGCCAATAATAGTAGTCCTGAATGGGGTCGCCCATGTGGTGAGCAAAGTCTCTCACCCAGGATGTGGTATCGGGATAATAGTTATCCCGGAAAGTCTGCGCATCAATCGTCTCCAGCCCTTCAATGCTCCCATTGTCTACCAGGAAGAAGTTTGTGAATTGACGATACTCGTTATTTGTAATTTCAGTATCATCCATATAGAATGGGCCAATCGTTACTTGTTTGTTGAAGTTGATCTGGGTTGATGCAGGATCTTCGTCAGCCTGACCCATGTGGAAAGTTCCTGCCGGAATCGGCACCATACCATATGGAACCGTCATGGTCCATCCTTCGCGGCCGGGCACTCCAACGACTGCGCCCTGATCGCCACCTCCGCCTCCGCCTCCTAAACCGAGAAGGCCGCAAGCACTGGCAGCCATGCCGCCAAGTATTATGAGAACTTTTGAAGATGCAGATTTATTCATAGCAAACAATTAACGTCAAGAGATCAAAGTCCAATTTAAACTAACTTCTAATATTTTAGAAAAAAGCTTTACAAATTCCGTAAAATCTTAATAAAACCAAAATCTTTCTTCGATTAGTGCCTATAACGAGGTGTCCGCACGATCTTTTTACCGCTACCCGGATTCACGGGCAACTCGTAGGTAAGCATTAACTCATGTGAAGTAGCTTGTTTGGCATCTTGATCTTTAATGACATAATCGAGGGCATACCCGAGCTTCAACGACTTATCTTTCAACAGGCTATACCCCAAGATCAAAATGGCTGCCTCCGATTGTCTGAACGATAAGCCACCCCACATCGTATTTTTCAGGGTGGCAATTATACCAAGATCGAAGGAATATTCGTTAAAATCAGTTTTTACAAGAATCGTTGGATTGATTTGAAGGTCGAAGTTTACATCGTAAAAATACCCTCCCGTAATATTCATATGGTTCTCGAGCGCATTTCGGGCAGAACCACCAAAGTCAAATTCAGATTTTAGTAAATGATTGAACCCAATGCCTGCATAGTATTTTTCTGTTCTGTAAAATACACCGGCTGAAAGGTCTGGCCTTATCTGGCTGTCTTTTCCGGTCTTATCCTTTAGCTGCTCATCATCAGGATGAATAGCTCTATACATATCATAGTTTAATGTCTGAGAATAAATACCCACCTTCATTCCAAAACTTAACTTTGTATCCTTGATACCTAAATGGTATGCAAACATGCCTTGTGCTTCAAGATTATTTTGCGGGCCAAGCTGATCGTTCAAAACATAAAAGCCAGCACCGCCTTTAATCTTAAAGATGGGAGCATTCACTCCAAAAAATTGTGTTGTTGGTGCGCCTCCATCGCCAAAACTGGATTGATATCCTAACCATTGGCTTCTGTGGAATGCTGATAACTTAGTAATTCCATCCACACCCGCGTATGCCGGATTATAAAAGAGGTTATTAAACATGTACTGTGTAAACTGGGCATCCTGTTGGGCGAAACCAGTTACAGACATGAAGGTGAAAAGACCAATGAGTACTTTTTTTGTCATTCTACTTTCTAAGCAGGGATTAAAGTAAACTCTTTTTTATGACACAATCAATGTCAACTGTTAAAGTAATTAAAAAATTACCTAATGGTAAGATACAAAAAATGAGTTAGTTACTTAATTCCGTTAGCCTTCTTTATATAGAGTTCCAATGCTCCGGTCATAGAGGGTGCATTGGGTAACGGGGCTTCAATATCTAGAATAAGGCCTGCGTCACGCACTGCCTTAGCCGTAGTAGGTCCAAACGCTGCGATACGGGTATTATTTTGCTTCCATTGCGGGTAGTTTACCTGAAGCGAACTTATGCCTGAAGGACTGAAAAAGGCGAGGATGTCGTAGAAAACTTCTTTAAGATCTGACAGGTCGCTGGCTACTGTATGGTAAATAATGGCTTCTGTAAAATCGTATCCATTGTCACGAAGAAAGTCGGGAATATCATTCTTACGAATGTCTGAGCAGGGGAACAGGTATTTCTCGTTTTTGTGTTTCTTCAGGATTTCAAAAAGGTCTTGAGCAGTTTTTAATCCTGTAAAGATTTTTCTCTTTCTGATGACGATATACTTCTGAAGGTAATTCGAGGTCTGTTCCGACACACAGAAGTACTTCATATCAGCCGGCATTTCAATCTTCAGCTCTTTACAAATGGTAAAGAAATGGTCAACCGCATTACGGCTTGTAAAAATGACAGCCGTATGATTGAGGATTTCAATTTTTTGCTTTCTGAATTCCTTCACCGGAACAGGCTCAACCTGAATGAATGATCGAAAGTCAACTTTGAGACTGTACTTTTCAGCCAGTTTCAAATACGGAGAGTTAGGATCAGTTGGTGGATCTTGTGTCACCAGGATGCTTTTTACTTTGCGCATCCTGTCAATAACTTTTTCACTCATATCAAGCGCGGCAGGTTCAGTCGAACAACACTTTCAATGTTATTAACAGAGGAATTATTTCTGTGGCACAAAGGTAAGAAAATATATGAAACACAGATGCGCTAACTCTTCTTGAAAATTTTAAAAAGATAATAACAAGCCATCCTGACAATGCAATTCCAATTACGCAGAGCATAGTGAAATAAAACCCTCCGGAGTTTCCATAAGAAATAAAATAGGTTATAAGTATGGCGGCAATGATCAAATTTGTTATAAGCAGGAGGCGCGTCCAGTTAAAATATTGAAAGGTGGCCTGATCCTGGAATGCAAACAAAGTTGAGGCCATGTACACCCACAAAATCTTGAGCAGAAAAAAACCTAACATGATGAGCGTTAGCTCAAACCAAAATAAAAAAGCCTGGCTGAAAGACTCAGCGCGGAATTGTTCCGAAAATAAAGTTTCTGCCTGATTGAAAATCAGCAGCAAGCACAGGGCGAATAGCAAACTGCCATAAGCGTAAAAGAGAATGTTTGTGCTATTCGTTATTCGGTTGGATAATTGAACCTCATCACTTTCGCGAAACGAAAACATTCGCGTAACAGAAAAATAATCAGAGGCCAGCTTAGGGTTCAGGTAAATAATCAGAAGTAACAGGGTTACCATTATAAGAGCGGCAACGATAATGAAGTCGCGCGAAAGGGTGTGTTCAGGGTGTGGACTAAATTCATTAACCACTGTTGGTGAAACTAAGAACGTCTTCAAGTCTGCGCATCGCTTATCATGAATGGCTACCCAAACACTTTCCTGGCCGGTAACCTTCTGAAGACTATCGATGCTTAAACTAATCGCTTTGCCATCTCTCAAACTTAATTTTCCGTTGAGAAAAACACTACATGCACCTGCGCTCTCAATTTTCAGGTAGTCGCCTTTGTAGGATGACAATTCTACTGAAAAGTAAATGGTTGATACCTTCTGGCCTTCATACTTTTTAAAGGTCCCATCATAAATTTGCCATTGGTCTTTAAAATTTTTTTTTACAACTACTCCCTTGGAAAAAGGAACCGTTATTATGGACAGAAGAAAGAGAATAAATACTTTCATATCGCGTCAAAAATACCAGAATGTAAATTCAAAGTGCTATCCTACCTCTATAAAACTTAGCTTTGCATAATGGCCGGTCTATACATTCACATCCCCTTCTGCAAGCAGGCCTGTCACTATTGCGACTTTCATTTCTCTACCAACCTTGATTTGAAAACCCAACTCGTGAAGGCAATTGCGGCTGAAATCGAACTTCAAAAAAATTACCTTCAGGCAGAGCAGCTTAACACCATTTACCTCGGGGGAGGCACACCCTCTCTCCTGGTTGAGGAAGACTTTGATATAATTTTTTCCACCATCTATAAAAACTTTGGCGTATGGCCAGAAGCCGAGATTACGCTGGAAGCAAACCCGGACGATCTCACAAAAGAAAAACTCCAGATGCTCAAGCGCGCAGGTATTAACAGGTTGAGTATTGGTATTCAATCTTTTCACGATTCAATACTTACTTTTATGAATCGTGTGCACAATGCTGCGGAAGCCGGTAATTCTATAGCAAACGCAAGGGAAGCCGGTTTTTCAAATATTAGCATAGATCTTATTTATGCCGTGCCTGATCAAACTGATTCAATGTGGCTTGCCGATATTGAACAAGCCATTGCCCTGGCACCAGAGCACATCTCGTGCTATTCGCTCACTATAGAAGAGAAAACTGCATTTGGAAAATGGAAAGCCTCAGGAAAACTTACACCGGTTGATGATGAAGTTGCCGCCAGGCATCTTATAACCTTAGTGGAGAAACTAACCAAAGCCGGCTATGAACACTACGAGGTTTCCAATTTTTCTAAACCAGGATTTCATTCACAACACAACAGCAGTTACTGGCTCGGTGATATGTATTTAGGCGTGGGCCCATCTGCACATTCGTACAATGGGTTCTCAAGGCAATTCAACCTGGCCAATAATCATCTCTATTTAAGGAGTATGCAAAACCACCAGGTGCCTTGTGAGATAGAACACCTTTCGAATGCGAATAAGATAAATGAGTATCTGCTCACCCGACTTCGGACTAAGTGGGGAGTGGATTTGACCTACTTAAAGTCACATCTGCAATTTGATCTTATGAAAGAACATGGGTTATATGTGTACCAGCTCGAGGAAAAATCACTTGCTGCACTTCAGGCAAACATGCTGACTTTAACTTCTGCAGGCTTATTGTTGGCAGATAAGATATCTTCTGATTTATTTGCGGCTGAATCACCCGGGTAATAAGAAGCTCACATAAGTTTTTGTAATTTCACCTAATGGCTAAATCAACTGAAGAAAAGCGCGTCTATATGCTACTCAAGTCTGTGATCTTTCACTATCACGGCCTTGATGAAGCAGAAAAAATTGATCTCGAAAAGACCGCACATGACTTAAATGCCATGGAGGAATATAAATGGGCGTTGGATTTTATTGCCAAAGATCATGTCACAGCATTTGACCGTGCCCGTGATTACCTAAACCTGATCATTGGAGATTATTCAAAAGAAAAGCGAATTGAATTGGTGAATATGGTCTGGCAGGCAAACAACCTGAAGGGATACGTTACAGAAATGGAGGCCACTGCCATGTTAAAACTTGCAAAAGACTGGAATGTGCAGAAAGAATTAATCGAACTTGTTTTGAAGTAGAATTACAAGGACATCATATCTTTAAACTTAGCAGCCTGCCTGCGGCTTACTTCCACTTTATCGCCACCTTTTAATTTCACCATCAATCCACCGTTGAACCACGGTTCGATTCCTTCCACCCAGCTTAAATTAATAATGTGTTTTCTGCTAGCACGAAAGAATGCCCGCTCGTCTAACTTTTCATCAAGCGCATTTAGAGATTTGTGGATCATGGGTTTGTTGCCATCAAAGTAAACCTTAATGTAATTACCGTCTGATTCGAAAAGTCGAACGTTTGCCAGGCTGACAAACCAGCATCGATCACCGTCCTTCACAAAGACCTGGTCATTCAACCCAAGTTTTTTCTCCCCGGCACCGGTTGCTGCCACTGTTTTGGCCCTCTCTTTTTCCGATATTTTCAGAATGGTTTCAGATAGCCGTTCAGGTTGAATAGGCTTTAGCAGGTAATCAAGTGCATTTACTTCAAAGGCCTTGAGGGCAAATTCATCGTAGGCTGTAGTGAATACTACCAGGGGTACAGAGTCAAGCATTTCCAAAAGCTGGAAACCGGTTTTACCAGGCATTTGAATGTCGAGGAACAATAAATCCGGATTTAAATCATTCACCATCTGCACTGCCTCTTCTGCATGAGTTGCCTCCCCCACCACTTCAATGCCAGGATGGTCTTCGAGTAACTTCATAAGTTCTTTGCGCGCTAAACGCTCATCATCTACGATTAATGCTCTCATATTTTTTTTGAGGAATTATCAATTCTGTTAGTACAAATGTTTCGCCTTCATTAACCATTTTAAATTGCGCTTCATCTCCATAAATTAACTTCAACCGCTGGCGGGTATTTTCAATCCCTAAACCCTTCTTGCTTCGTTTTGCACCGTTATGTAAATGGCCACTGTTGCGAATATGTATCTTCAAACGATCATTATCAATAGAGGTTTTCAATTGAATCACTCCACCACCGGTTAATTTAGATATGCCATGTTTAATCCCGTTCTCCACCAGGGTTTGAATCATTAACGGAGGAACGTAAAAATCGTGTGAGTCAGGATGAATGTCGAACTCGGTTTTCAGTCTTTCTTCAAACCGGATACTTTCCAGGCCGAGGTAGTCTTTCACCATTTTAAGTTCATCGTCAAACTTTGCCAGGCCTTTTTTATCAAAGGTGAGGGAAGTGCGTAAAATGTTTGAAAGCTGGTTGATGGCCTGTTTTGATTTAAGGGGGTTTTCGTCAACCAGGGCGCGAATGCTATTTAATGCATTGAAAATGAAATGAGGATTGAGCTGAGATTTTAAATTATTCAGTTCAATCTCCTTCATGTATGCCTCATATTTCAACGAGGTATTGTATCGTTCGAAATAATGATAGGTAAAATAAAATACCGACCAGACAAAAAAGATGAAAGCATAGATTGAAGAAAGCCCCAGAATTTGCCCCAGGTCAAAAACTGTTTCGGGATCAAATGAAATTCCAAGGGAAAGACTGACGGGCACGCGCACGAAATAAACGATCAGGCTGAGGATGAAAACTCCTGCTATGACTTTGGGTATAAGTCTACGCATACCTAAATCCAACCAGTGACCCCTGTTTAAGAACAGGCGAAAACCGTGCGTAATAAACAAACAGATGGTAGCTTCTAAAAGAAAAAACAGAACCCTTCTATTGCTGATCTGTTGATCTGCCGATTGGATAATACTCCCCCCCATTTGCAGCATGGCATACGTCAGCCACCCTGAAATTTGCAGCGTCCAGTAAAGTCTGTGTTTGTTTACCACACAGTAAAATTAGGTAAACTTAAATTGAAGTAAGTATAGAAATAAAAGGGCGGCAGCAATGATCAGCAACCATGAAATAATCACCAATGGCTTTTTATAAGCTGCCAGCCTTGGCTCCAGCGTTAATCCATTGACAGCAAACGCTAGTCCAGCAACCGTGTACAAAGAAAACTCGAGATAATCTTTGATATAGAGTTGGTAAATACCAAAAGTGATAAAGAGGAGGCCAAACAGATATTGGCGGGTGATGGAGTTCATTATAAAAAGTTGTCAAGTTTAAAGTTATATAAAGTTCTGCTTAGCTATACTGATTCAGTTCAGCCTTCAAAAATTTACCTGTATAGCTGGCCGGGTTTTTTGAGACTTCTTCGGGAGTGCCTTTCGCTACAATTCTTCCTCCCTTTTCACCCCCTTCGGGACCGAGATCAACAATATAATCGGCTGATTTGATTACATCCATGTTGTGCTCAATCACTAACACGGTGTTTCCTTTGTTCACCAATTTCTGAAGCACATCCAGCAAATGGGCAATATCCTGAAAATGTAAACCGGTTGTAGGCTCATCCAAAATGTAAAGCGTTTTGCCTGTATCCCGTTTTGAAAGTTCAGTGGCTAATTTTACTCGCTGTGCCTCGCCACCTGACAAGGTTGTGGCATGCTGCCCAAGCGAAATGTAATCTAACCCAACTTCATTTAGTGTTTCGATCTTTCGCAAAATCTTCGGTTGATTTTCAAAGAAGGTAACTGCTTCTTCTACGGTCATATCCAAAACATCGCTGATCGATTTTCCCTTGAAGCGAACCTCCAACGTCTCACGATTGTACCGCTTTCCTTTGCAGGTTTCGCATGGCACATAAATATCGGGGAGAAACTCCATCTCAATTAATCGAAGTCCGGCTCCTTCGCACGTTTCGCATCTTCCGCCCTTCACATTAAATGAAAAACGACCGGGCTTATACCCCCTGATCTTTGCTTCGGGAAGTTGTGCAAATAAATCGCGGATGTCTGTAAATACACCAGTGTAGGTTGCCGGGTTTGACCTGGGTGTTCTTCCAATTGGGGATTGATCAACCTCTATAACTTTATCGATCTCCGTTAATCCCTCTATTTTTTTAAACGCCAAGGGTTCTGTTCTTGAGTTGAAAAAGTATTTATTAAGGATTGGGAAAAGTGTTTCATGAATCAAAGTTGATTTTCCACTTCCGGAAACACCGGTAATACAGACAAACGTGCCAAGCGGAATTTCTAAATTAACATTCTTTAAATTGTTACCGCTCGCATTATGTAATTCGAGGCTGTTGCCCGTTCCCTTTCTTCTTTCCTTTAAATACTGGATACCCAAATCTCCATTCAGATATTTAGCTGTGGTTGAATTATTCTTTAAAAAAGTCTTTGGATCTCCTTCAGCCACTACTTGTCCGCCATGCCGGCCGGCACCCGGGCCAATATCAATCACGTAATCGGATTCGAGCATCATTTCCTTATCATGTTCGACAACAATTACCGAATTGCCAAGGTCACGCAAATCTTTAAGTGCTTTAATCAATTTCACATTATCGCGGGCATGCAAACCGATGCTGGGTTCGTCAAGTATGTAAAGAACACCAACAAGCTGAGTTCCAATTTGTGTAGCCAAACGAATGCGTTGTGCTTCACCTCCACTCAAAGTTCGTAGCGGTCTATTGAGATTGAGGTAATCCAGGCCAACATCCAACAAAAATCCGATACGCTTTCTGATTTCCTTTAACACTTCGGTGGCTATCACACGTTGCTTCCCGTCAAGCCGGTCTTCCAACCCAATAAACCATTGGCTAAGATGTTTAATGTCAAATTCTGCCAGCTCAGCAATATTCTTTTTGTCAATTTTAAAGTGAAGCGATTCTTTTTTTAGTCGCGCCCCATTGCACTCCGGACAAGTCTTGACAATGGTGAAATCTTCTACCCATCTTTTTATCGCTTCCGAACCTTCATCGCGCTGTTTTTGTAAAAAGTTTACAATGCCCTCAAATTTTGTATTCCACTCTGTGCCGGGATACTTTACCGATGCCACAGCTACAGGCACATCATCGCCATACAATAAAACTTTCAAGGCATCTTTTGGGATATCTTTAATCGGTGTTGAAAGCGTGAGCTTATAACGCTTCAGTATGGCTTCCACTTTTTTGAATATCCAGATGTCGCGATATTCACCCAGCGGTAAAATGCCTCCGCGACTAATACTCAATTTCTTATCCGGAATTACGGACTCTTCGGTGATTTCTTCGATCTGACCAAGCCCGTTGCACGAAGGACAAGCACCATATGGCGAATTGAATGAAAATGTATTGGGTGCAGGCTCATCATACGATAGTCCTGTTTCCGGATCCATCAAAAATTTTGAGAAGTGATGCGCCTTGCCTGCTTCATCCTGCATCATCATCACACCTTTGCCTTCTTTTAGCACTTTTTGAATTGACTGGCCAATACGATGACGGTCTTTTTCATCGGCTACAATTCTATCGATCACAATTTCAATGTCGTGAATCTTGTAGCGATCCACCTGCATCTTGGCGGTGATTTCTTCAATATGCCCATCCACCCGAACTTTTGTGTAACCCTGCT
>JAKEEN010000230.1 GCA_022616575.1 Flammeovirgaceae bacterium | reverse complement strand
GGCGATTTTTTAGGAACAAAATTTATTCAACTCAATGCTACAGCGGGCACGCGCGAGTTAAAACCAAAAGACACATTAAGGTCAGATGTGGCGAAAGGAATTACAGATTTTTTAGAAGAGAACGCAGCCCCTGTTACGAACAACCTCCAATCTACACTTGGAAAACTCAACAAAATACTTGATGACCTTGGGCGTAACACCGATAAGCTGGATCGGATTTTCAATGAGTTAGAATCAACACCAAAAATATTTAACAATACGTTGGTAAATTGGAATACTAAAATGGATGATGTGTCGGGGAGTTTAAAATCCGTATCAGAGAACATTAGCAATACGTTGGCAAAACTTCATCCAACACTTGATAATTTCAAAACAGTTTCTGATTCGTTGAAGCAATTGCAACTTAACGGAACCCTTACACGTATTCAGCAAACGTTAACAAAACTCAATGAAACCCTTGGTAAATTAAACAAAGGCGATAACACCATGAGTAAACTGATGACCGAGGATTCATTATATGTAAACCTGAACAAACTCCTGGTTTCAATGGACTCACTGGCTAATCATCTCAATGAAAACCCCAAGCACTTTATGGCGCCACTCGGCAAGAGTAGAAAAAAAGTAGAGCGTGATTTAAGAAAGCAGCAGGAAGAAAAATCAAAGCAATAAATCCTCTAACGGATGGATCTGGAATTTAATCGCAACGAAGATCAGAATAAGCAACTTGTTCACAGACTTCATGTAAAGTCAGTAACCGTGAAGCAGGGTGGAGGCGAAAAGAAAATAAAAGAGCAGCACGAGAAAGGAAAGCTCACCGCTCGTGAACGAATTCAATACCTTACAGATAAAGATTCTGAATTTTTAGAAATCGGATTATTTGTCGGAGAGGGAATGTATAAAGAGCAGGGAGGGTGTCCCTCAGGCGGAGTAGTAACGGGTATCGGTTACATTCAGGGAAGGCAATGTGTAGTTGTGGCGAATGATGCAACGGTTAAGGCAGGAGCGTGGTTTCCTATTACCGCTAAAAAGAATTTGCGAGCCCAGGAAATTGCCATGGAGAACCGACTGCCCATTGTTTACCTGGTTGATAGTGCAGGTGTATTCCTCCCGATGCAAGACGAAATCTTTCCTGATAAAGAGCATTTCGGAAGGCAATTCAGAAATAATGCAAAGATGTCTGCGATGGGCATTATCCAGATTGCAGCCATTATGGGAAGTTGTGTAGCGGGTGGTGCGTATTTACCAATCATGTCTGATGAAGCCATGATTGTTGATAAGACGGGCTCCATATTTTTGGCTGGTTCTTATTTGGTGAAAGCTGCTATAGGTGAAGATATAGATAATGAAACGCTTGGTGGCGCGACAACCCATTGCGAAATATCAGGCGTAACAGATAACAAGTTCCCAAGTGATCAGGCTTGCCTGGACTATATACGATCTTTGTTCAGCAAATTTGGCTCAACAGAAAAAGCAGGATTTGATCGCACATCTCCTCAAAAACCAAAAGAGAAGCCTGAAGAAATGTATGGGCTGCTCCCGAATGACCGCGTGAAGCCATATGATGTCCGCGAAATCGTAAAGCGCTTTGTCGACAATTCTGAATTTGATGAATATAAAGAGTTGTATGGACAAACGCTTTTTTGTGCTACCGCCAGAATAGATGGCTGGGCTGTTGGCATTATTGCCAATCAACGCAAAGTAGTAAAGACCAAGAAGGGCGAAATGCAAATGGGGGGTGTAATTTATTCGGACTCAGCCGATAAAGCAGCACGCTTTATCATGAATTGTAATCAGCGAAAAATTCCGCTGGTGTTTATTCAGGATGTGAGTGGATTTATGGTGGGAAGTAAAGCCGAACACGGGGGCATTATTAAGGATGGTGCCAAGATGGTGAATGCCATGGCCAATTCTACCGTACCAAAGTTCACCGTTATTACAGGAAATTCGTATGGTGCGGGCAATTATGCCATGTGTGGAAAGGCGTATGATCCAAGATTAATTGTAGCCTGGCCTACTGCGCAAATAGCCGTGATGAGTGGAGCTTCTGCGGCAAAAACTTTGTTACAAATCAGGGTAGCCTCGTTGAAGGCCCAAGGCAAGGAAATTACAAAAGAAGAAGAAGCATCACTGCTCAAAGAAATTACAGACCGTTACAACGAACAGTTGAGCCCTTACTATGCTGCATCAAGACTTTGGATTGATAGCATCATTGATCCGATTGAAACACGTAAGGTAATATCGATGGGTATTGAAGCGGCCAATCATGGGGTAGTTGAGAAGTTTAATGTAGGAGTTATACAGGTTTGAAGTGCTGAAGAGCCGAATGGTTGAAGGGTTGAATGTTTGAATAACTGAATTAGATGAATGAAATAAGTATTGATATGGAAACTTCAAGGGCTGAGTTTATTCAGAAATTTCAAGACAGGACTAAAAAATTTGCATTAGATGCCATTAAGATTTATCAGCGATTGCCTAAAACTGAAGAAGCTCGAATTATAGGAAAACAGTTCTTGCGATCTTCACTTTCGGTGGGTGCTAATTATAGAGCGGCATGCAGGGCAAGATCAAAAGCTGAACTATTTGCCAAATTAAGCATAACAGTAGAGGAAGCAGATGAAGTAGTTTATTGGCTCGAAATCATGATTGAATCATCTATTATAAAAAAAGATGAGCCAATAAATTTGTTTATAAAAGAAGCTGTTGAAATTCGGTCGGTCTTGGCGGCTGCCCGGAAAAATGCAAGGCCATGACTTTTCAATTCTTCAATCTTCAACCCTTCAGTTCATGTTGAGCGATAACGAACTTAAAGCATTGGTCTCTCTTCTGGACGATGATGATGAACAAATCCTCAATCATGTAGAGCAAAAAATCCGTTCGCTGGGTACGGAAGCAATTCCTTTTTTAGAGCAAGCCTGGGAAACTATTCTAAACCCAAATGTGCAACGGAGGATTGAAGACTTAATTCACGATCTTCAATACGAACTTTTAAAGGAACGAATTAAAGATTGGTATGTATCCAAAGATCAGGATTTACTGACAGGTCTGTGGCTGATTGCCACGTATCAATATCCTGATTTAGAGATCGAAAAACTCAAACAAGAACTCGAACAGATTTATTACGAAGCCTGGCTTGAGTTCCGGCCTGATCTCTATCCGTTCGACCAGGTAAAAGTTATTAACGGAGTTCTGTTCAATAAATTGAAGTTTGGAGCTAATACTAAAAACTTTCACTCCCCTGGTAATTCCATGATCAATGTGGTGTTGGAAACACACAGGGGCAACCCCATTTCTTTGTGCATTGTCTATATGATGGTAGCTCAAAAGTTAAAGCTTCCAATTCATGGAGTTAATCTTCCGAATTTGTTCATCTTAACCTATAAAGATGAGAAGCTTCAATTTTATATCAATGTGTTTAACAAGGGATTGATTTTTTCGAAACAAGACATTGAAAACTACATCCACGAACTTAAGCTTGTTCCGCAAGATTCTTTCTTCGAGCCTTGTTCAAACTTGGAGATTATCAGAAGGGTTTTCAGAAACCTGATTATGTCGTTCGACAAAATGGGCGAGCATGACAAAGCGGAAGAAGTAAAGGAACTCCTCTTGCTAATTGCAGATGCCAGTGATTTAGGAGTTTAAATAATTATTGCTTCTTCCGGATGCTGCATCCGATGGGTCTTATTTCTGACACTTCAATCTTCTGGTCATTGATCAATTTTTCGATAGCTTCTTTTAAATATGATTTTATCGCATCACTTTCTACCTGGGCATTATCGTCAATAGCGCCACGATAAATGACCGCATAATTGTTACCATTCTTCTGCAATAGAAATGCTTCGGGGGTCTTGGTTGCATTGAGCGCCAGCATGAGTTTTTGATCTTTATCAGCCAGGTACGGAATTGACATTGCACTTTGCTTTGCTTTGCCGGTCATAACTGAAACTGATTCTGCCGGATCGGGACTTGAATTGACTAATAATACCGGAACTTTATCGCCATATGAGTTTGATAGTTCTTTAATTCGGTTCGTATAGTACCCGTCAAACGGACAATTGTTGCTGGTGAAGATGATAACAGCACCTGCGCAGGAAGGATAGCTGCTCAGAGAAATTTCCTGTCCGCTGACTACATTGATCAGTTTAAAATCCTGAATAAGCTGAGCATTACTATTGATGGCTATAAAACTGAGCAGAAGAATAAGTAAACTGAATTTCATAATATTAAACATTTAATACAATCACAAATTCGGATGTGACAGAGTAATATAAATATACATCTCTTTTAGTATTGTCTGTGATGATTTTTCCCATGATGTTCCCTTCACGTTGCAGCTGAAAAGGTTCTATCCTGAGGTTTTCTTTAAGAGATAGATGTTTCTCTCCATATATTTTTATTAATGCTTCTTTGGCACACCAATAAATACACAGTTTTTTTAATTCGGAACCACCATCTATAAGTTCAGTATCACTAAACACCCTGTCGGCCACACGCAATAACTTTTGTTTAGGTTGCTCCAGGTCAATTCCAACTTCTTGTTTACTATCAATAATGGCAGCAACATATGGGTAGGAGTGTGTGAGTGATAGAAAATGTTGAGGTCTATCTATAAAAGGTTTGCCAAAGTTATTTTTTTGAATGACGGTAGGTGAATGACCTAATTCATGCAAAAGATATTGTACAAGAATACGACCTGCAAACCACTCTTGCCTTTTTACAGCATGATGAATGTTGACGGGAATCTGCTCTCGACTTTTCAGCATTGGTTTTAGCGACTCTTCATCTTCTGTAACCTTCCAAATACCCCAGGCACGATGCGGTGATTTCTCTATTTTTATTAAAGGCATTGATTACTGAAATTAGCCGTGCAATTATAATGAACAAAATACAAGTTACTAAAATCCACACCTTCACGGGTCATCGCGATTGTGTATATACATTGGAACGACTATCTGGAGCCGCACAATTTTTTTCTGCGGCTGGCGATGGGATGATTGTTTTGTGGAATTTGGAAACCCTGGCAGACGGACAGTTGATAGCCAAAGTTCCTAATTCAGTATATGCCTTGCATTATCACCCCGCCAGTAATTTGCTCATTGCCGGGCAAAATGCAGAAGGTGTACATTTACTCGATTGGCAAAGCAAAAAGGAAAAAGGTTCCTTACAACTGGGCAAGCGTTCACTTTTTGACATCAAATCAGTTGATGATTTTCTTTTTATCGCCATGGCTGATGGTTCGGTTGTAAAAGTTGACCTGTATAAACTTCAGGTAATTGCCAGTACAAAGAATGCTGATCAAAGCGCAAGGACCATTGGGGTGAATTTTGTGAAGGGTGAGCTGGCCATTGGCTATAGTGATCACTTTATCCGGATTTTTGATTTTGACCTCAACCTTAAGTATGAATGGAAAGCTCATATCAATTCAGTATTTACGCTGCGATACTCGGCAGATGGCAATTATTTGTTAAGTGGTTCGCGTGATGCAAGACTTAAATTGTGGGATGTAAATGCCATGTACTTACAAGTTGAAGAAATAGTTGCCCATATGTACGCTATCAACCACATTGAGTTTAGTCCCGATGGAAGTTACTTTGCCACCTGCAGCCTCGATAAATCCATCAAGGTTTGGGATACCTCAGCGATGAAGCTTTTGAAGGTTATTGACAGGGCGCGTCACGCAGGGCACGGTACTTCTGTGAATAAATTGTACTGGTCGGCTTATGAAAACAGGCTGGTAAGTGCCAGTGACGACCGAACTATTTCGGTTTGGAATATTATTTTTTAGTAGATTTGAATCAAGTTTGGTGAAAGCCATCGTTATGTAACGGGCTTTTCAATTTTTTCCACTTAACCCACAGGTCATGAAAATTACACCTCTTGAAATCCGCCAAAAGAGTTTTGAAAAGAACTTTCGCGGGTACGACAAAGATGAAGTCAATGCTTTCTTGCTCACTCTCTCGCAGGAATGGGAACGCGTTCAGGATGAACTGAAGGAATTTAGAATTAAACTGGAAGCCAGCGAACGTGAAGTAACCAAGTTACGCGAAGTTGAAAGTTCATTATATAAAACACTAAAGACCGCTGAGGATACAGGGGCCAATGTGATTGAGCAGGCGCGCACAGCGGCAGAATTGCACTTAAAAGAATCTCAATTAAGATCAGAAGCCTTGTTGAATGAGGCGAAAACAAAAGCAAAAAACACCATCGAACAGTCTGAAGCTAGGGCGAAAGAAATCCTGGCTGAGATGGAAGAACGCCTGAAGCTGATGGTTGAGAATTACAAAAAATTGGAAACCAATCGCGATGATGTATTGGCCGAAATGAAGCGACTGGCCACAGACACACTTGAACGAGTTGAGCGCGCCAAAGGATTGAGTTTTGATCCTGACCAACACATGGCCATGGCAAAGCGCGAAATCAAAAAAGCCGCTTTCCCGAACCTTGATTTTTTAGCTGAACCAACTCCAAAGGCAGTAGTTGAAAAGGAAGTGGCCATTCAGGAAACCATCCTTTCGGATATTCAAGCAAAGAAAACACAGAAATCATTTTTTGACGAACTCGGATGATCACCCGCATTGCGCTTGAGGGGCTGGAATTCCATGCCTTCCACGGAGTTTATCCACACGAGCGCGAATCGGGGAATTATTTTGAAGTTGATATTTCCGTTGATGCGGAAGTGAAGAATGCTTCTTCAACAGACAGTTTAGAAACAACTGTTAATTACGAAGATCTCTTCCGAATTGTAAAGAATGTAATGGACTCCCCCTCAAAACTCCTGGAAACCGTAGGGGAAAAAGCCATCGAGCAAATCTTTCGCGAATTACCCACCGTTCAAAAAGTTGAATTGAGAATTTCAAAACTAAATCCACCGATTGGTGGCAAATGCAAGAAGGCAACCGTCCACATGATTAAATCACGATGAGAACGTTACTATTTATTTTACTTGCTCCCATGGCCTGGGCTCAGCAAAAGCAAGCCTACTCATTATTTACGAAAGAAGGAAAGCAGACCGAATATGAAGAACTTATAAAAGCATGTGCAAAGGCCGATGTTGTTTTGTTTGGTGAACTTCACAATAATCCTATTGACCATTGGCTTGAGCTGCAAGTGACGAAGGATTTATATGACAAGCAGCCACAACTTTCACTCGGTTTTGAAATGTTTGAAGCGGACGATCAGATTGTTTTGAGTGAGTATTTAGCAGGAACTATTGAAGAGAAACATTTGCTCAGTGAAGCGAAAGTATGGGACAATTACAAAACTGATTATAAACCATTAATAGAGTTCGCAAAGAAAAATAAACTTAAAGCGTTGGCTACCAATATTCCGCGCAGGTACGCCAATCTCGTTTACCGAAATGGAGTTGAATCATTAAACACCCTACCGGATGAAGCAAAGAAATGGATCGCTTCCTTACCCTTCGCGATTGATTTAACCTTACCCGGATATAAGGAAATGATTACTTCAATGGGCAGTCATGGAACTACAGCCAGTGCGGAGAATCTGGCAAAATCACAGGCCTCAAAAGATGCTACGATGGCCCGGTTTATTCTTGAGAATAAAAACAAAATATTCATTCATTTTCATGGTGCTTATCACTCCCAAAATTTTGAAGGTATTTACTGGTACTTGAATAAAGCAGATAAAAATTTAAAGATTGTTACCATTCACTCCGTTGAACAGGAGAAAATTGATACGCTATTGGAAGAAAACAAGAATGCAGGTGATTTTATTATTGTTATACCCACCGACATGACAAAGACTTATTGATTAATTGGTTTTGCATCAGCAAACATAAAGCCCCGGGCATCGTCACCCTCGTAAAAATCAACTTCCTTACCCATGAGATATAAGGTATGTTTTTTATCCAGGTAAACAGGTATGCCTGATATTTCATAAGAAAGATCGGAGTCTTTCTTCTTGTCAAACCCGATGATCAATGACACGCCACATCCACCCCCTTTTACCCCAACACGCAAGCCGTACCCTTCCGGAATTTTTTTCGATTCCATAATCCTTCGAATCTCTTCGATTGCCCGCGTTGAAATGGTTACCGGTTGGAGGTTATTAAACATAATCTAAACACCTTTTAATCTCGAAGGATTTCTTGATGTGTGAAAAATTCTTGCAATCACTACTTTATCAGTATCAGAGCGGTAAATTATTTTATAACTCCAAACTATTAAGTAGCGATAGTTCTTTTTTTTATGAAGTAGGGCATTTTCTACCGGACCTAGCTCAGGAAAATTTTCCAGACTAGCGATGGTTTCCAGAATTTTCTCGTGAACTATTTTGGCATAAGCTAGACCCTGCTCTTCTCGAATGTATTTAATAGATCTTTCAAACTGGCTAAAAGCTCGCTTCGTCCAGATTATTTTAACCATTCCTTAGATTTTCTAATTACCTCCTGATGTGGCAATACCTCCCCTTTGGATTCTTCGATTTCTGATTGATCTATATCCTCCAATAGTGCCAGTTGTTGGTAAATATCTTCCAGCTTCGTTTCTTGCGTGACTTGTCCGGCAAGTTGAATCAGGTAATTTTTTAACTTTTCGCTATCCATAGTAAATGGAATAAACCCCTTAAAAATACTTAATTTTCAAACACAAAACGCGTAAGTTAGATTCCATGGAACCCATAATTGAATTTATCAAGATACTTGTACCCGCTTCAGTGGTGTTGTATGCCGCTTATTTGTTGGTACGGTCTTTCGTTAATAAAGAAATTGAACTCAAAAGACTGGAGATCAAAGGCCGGAATATTGAGACAGTATTGCCTTTACGCCTCCAGGCCTATGAAAGGCTTACGCTCTTTTTAGAGAGAATAACACCTCAAAACCTGTTAATCAGGCTCAACACGTCTGCCATGCCGGCCAGGGAGTTTCATCAAATGGTGCTGAATGAAATCCGGAATGAGTTTAATCATAACGTCACGCAGCAGGTATTTATGAGTGAGCAGGTGTGGGAGATGATCAAGAATGCCAAAGAAGATTTAATCGTTACTATTAATGACGCAGCTTCTGACATGACCGGTGAATCTTCCAGCCTTGATTTGGCAAAAAAGATTTTTGAAAAAACCATGAATAAACAGGTGGACCCGATTGCCCATGCGCTCAATGAGTTAAAACGGGAGATTCAACAGGTATTTTAGCAATGGCTTCTGCATTAGTAATTGGAGCTACCGGGTTAATCGGCAAACAACTTGTGCAGTTGCTTACTAAGGATTTGTACTATTCAAAAATAATAGCCGTTACCAGAAAACCTTTCGATTTTGGGGAGAAGGTCGAAAATCTTGTTATAGATTTTTCAAATTTAAAAGACCGATCTGATTTACTGAGATCTGACCATGTATTCTGTTGTTTAGGCACAACGATGCGGCAAGCAAAAACAAAAGAGGCGTTTAGGAAAGTGGATTTTGATTATCTACTGGAAGTGGCAAGGATTACGAAAGCGAATGGAACTTCACATTTTATGTTGGTTACGGCATTGGGTGCAAACGCCAATTCATCCGTATTCTATAATCAGGTGAAGGGAGAAATTGAAAAAGCTACTGCAGACCTGCAATTTTCTTCACTCCATATTTTCAGACCGTCACTGTTAATGGGACCTCGATCGGAAGCAAGATCGGGAGAAGGTGCGGCAAAGGTTGTTTTCAAATATTTGGATGTACTGATTCCAAAAAAGTACAAGGCGATTGACTCCATGAAAGTAGCGAAGGCAATGCAGCATTTTGCCAGGCAATCCTTACAAGGGGTATTCATTCATGAATCCGCTTCGATGCAATCTTTTTAATTATGATTGCGGTCATTCAACGCGTTTCTTCCGCTTCCGTTACCATCGATGGGAAAATAAAATCCTCCATCGATAAGGGGCTATTGGTCCTGGTGGGTATTGAAGATGCCGATAACCAGGAAGATATTGATTGGCTTGCTAACAAAATTGTAAATCTCAGAATCTTTAACGATGCGGATGGGGTAATGAACGTAAACGTGAAAGATGAAGGGGGAGATATTATAGCGGTAAGTCAGTTTACGCTCCATGCCAGTACGAAGAAGGGGAATAGACCTTCATACATCAAAGCTTCAAAACCGGAAGTTGCTATTCCTCTTTATGGAAAGTTTGTGCAGGCATTAGCTGTTGCTTTGGGTAAGCCTGTGAGAACCGGAGAGTTTGGTGCCGATATGAAGGTGAGTTTGCTTAATGATGGACCGGTTACGATTGTTATCGACACAAAAAATAGAGTGTGACTAAGATTCGTGTAATCCAGGGCAACATCACTCAACTTGATGTAGATGCTATTGTGAATGCAGCGAACAGTTCGCTTCTTGGTGGAGGAGGAGTTGATGGTGCTATACATCGGGCAGGTGGATCAAAAATTTTAGAAGAGTGTATTAAAATTGGCCATTGCCCAACGGGTGAAGCCGTGGTTACATCAGGTGGAAGGCTTAAAGCCAAGTATGTCATTCATGCAGTTGGGCCTGTTTGGCAAGGCGGATCAAATAATGAATCTGAGTTATTGGCAAGCGCATACGTCAACAGCTTAAAGAGAGCCGTGGAGAAGAATATCAAAACTATAGCCTTTCCTAATATCAGTACCGGAATTTATGGGTTCCCTAAAGACGGAGCTGCAGGAATAGCCGTTCGTACGGTAAATGATTTCCTTAAGAATGAGTCATCAATAGATGAAATTATCTTTTGTTGTTTTGAGGAAGATAACCACAGGTGTTACACTAGGTTGTTTGCTGGTAGTTGGTAGTTGTAAGTTTTTTTGAGTTTGTTACTGACAACTACGAACCAACAACTAACAACTAATTTAATTCGGTTTAAGTATTAACTTATTCTTGCTCACACTTTCAATTTCTTTCCTATTCATCAACATCTTTCTGGATTTTCCGGTAGCGTACATTTCAGCCTGGTCAGAATAGTATGGGCTCATCACATTACCTGATTGCCCTGAAGGTGACACGGTTTC
>JAKEEN010000229.1 GCA_022616575.1 Flammeovirgaceae bacterium | reverse complement strand
ATGAAGTGGAAAGTGAAAATGGGAACGAATGATGATATGCGTAACCAGTTTCTTGACATGTATGTTCCTAAAATCTGGGAACTTGGTTTTACGATCCCTGATGCAAGGCTGAAGAAGAATACAGAAACGGGTCGCTGGGAATATACCGAGCCTGATTGGGAAGAATTTAAACGTGTAATCAATGGCGATGGACCATGTAATAAAGAAAGACTTGAAGTAAGGCGTATCGCTGAAGAACGTGGTAAATGGGTGCGCGAGGCACTCAAATCTCCAAAGACAGCATACGTTATGCCGTTGGCTTAATCAGTTCAGGTTTATATATGGGCCCATTATCAATTGAATTTCTTTCCATACAGCATGTAAGGCTTGTTCAGGCGAGTTGAAATATTTTTTCAGATAAATGAAAGCACTACTGTCTGTTGGAAGTTCATTGTTAAACCATTTCAGAATGTCATCGGCCAAAACAAGAAGTTCATTAGCATGATATCGCGGATAGAAACGATACAATAAATCCAACGCCCACAAAAAATCAACGTATTTCATAAGCCACATTCAAATAAACACAAAGAATTGATGATAAGTTTTTTACCCGTTATATTTTTTAATTGAAGATGAGCGTGAAATCACTTGACCCCAGAGTTAACCGTCTGCCTGGTTATGGAGCCTCTGCTGAAATAAAACCAAAAGCCGCACTTGATCAACTTGGTACGTTCGAAGTGTTTGTACAAGCCAAAGAGGGAAAACCCTTTCAGCATGAGGGCATTGTACATGCTTCTGATATTGAGCTTGCTTTTGTCATGGCTAAGGAAGCATTTACCCGTAGGTTTCAATGCGTGTCATTATATACGGTGGACACGCGCGATGTTTATGTCTCCCCTTTGACAGACGGAAATCAAAGTGCTTATACCCTAGTACAGCAACCCGCACCTCAAACCACTGAAAAAGAGAAATTTGAAATCTATCATTTGCTGAAAAGAGGTAAGCAGCATGTACACGTTGGTTCGGTTGAAGCATCATCTCCGCAAGAGGCCATGTATCTATCAAAAGAAAAATTTAGTGCTGGTAAAGTTGTCTTCAACATTTGGGCGATTCGCACAAAAGCCATTCGCTTTACTCGCGATGAAGACAAAGATTTGTGGTTAACGCTTCCTGAAAAAAAGTATCGTGATGCGGCTGACTACAAAGCCGGTAATAAGCTGAGTGAATTTTTAGCAAAAACAAAAAGTAATTCTTAATGAACACACCTGCCCTTAAAGAACTTCTGTACAAAATTGCTGACGATCAGTTAATCTATGGCCATCGCAATTCAGAATGGACTGGTTTCGGTCCGCTACTTGAAGAAGATATTGCTTTCTCTTCCATGGCGCAGGATAAAGTCGGCCAGAGTTACGCCCTGTATCAAATTTTAAATCAGTTGGGTGAGCAAGAACCGGATACGGTTGCATTCATGCGCAATGCAAATCAATTTCACAATTGTGTATTGGTCGAATTGCCTAACGGTGAATATGATTTCAGTTTGATCAGACATTTTCTTTACGATACAGCGTTGGCGATTCGTTTTACTATGCTGGTGAATTCCTCTTATCAACCTTTGGCCGAATTGGCCGGAAAAATAAAAGGTGAATTACGTTATCATACGCTCCATGCTAATACATGGATAAAAAAATTGGGCACGGCCACCGAAGAAAGTATTAACAGACTTCAACGCTCATTAGATATGGCAATGCCCTATGCCTTGGGAATGTTCGAACCTTCTCCGTTTGAAAGGGAACTCATCAATGAAGGAATATTTGAAGGAGAAGAAAAACTAAAATTACAATGGATGCCCAAAGTCGAGGAAGTGATTGCAGGAACAAACCTTCAACTTCCGGATTGGAAAATTATAAAGCCGGTAATGGGTGGACGTAGCGGGCAGCATAGTGAGCACTTGCAGCCATTACTAGACGAGATGAGCGAAGTTTTCAAAATTGATCCAAGCGCTGAATGGTAGTGTTGTCGAAAGAAACCATATTAACCTGGCTGGAAGAAGTAAAAGACCCGGAGATACCTGTGCTCTCGCTGGTCGACTTAGGCGTAATCACAGATATTCAATCAACCGATGACCATGTAACTATTGAAATGACCCCTACTTTTGTGGGCTGTCCTGCACTGGACCTGATGAAAAATGAAATCATAGAATCGTTACAGAAGCACGGGGTACGGAAGGTTGATGTAAAGGTGAGCTTTAGCAAACCGTGGTCATCCGACAAAATTTCTGAAAAAGGCAAAGCTGCTATAAAAAAATTCGGACTGGCACCACCTGTTCCTTCTAATCTTTTTACTGATATTGAAGTACTGGAACATGTGGCTTGTCCTAGGTGCAATGGTACCAACACCGAACTAAAAAATCCATTTGGTCCGACCTTGTGCAGATCGATTCATTATTGCAATGATTGCAAGGAAGCCTTTGAACAATTCAAGCCCCTCTAAAAGTTTTAGCTTGTGATAAAATCTTACATTGTCAGGAATTCGACACATAAACTTCGAACAAAATCAATGATTCACGCGTATTTAGCGTACACTTTCAGATCATGATAAAACTGTTTTTTTCGTCATTTTCGGTACTTTTCATCCTGGCTTGCCAGCCTAAAGGAGCTGAAACTCACGCTACCTTCACAAAAGCTGACTCGCTGACGGAGTCATATCTTAATTTGCAAGACAGTCTTTTACAAGCCTGGAACGTCATGATCAATGATGACAACTACAAACTGAAAAAGATGAAGGCTCTCTTACACGAACTTTCTGTTACAGGTCATACCGATGCCCAGCAAGTAAGCATGCTTGAAGACAGAATTGAGCAACTCTGGCGTATTCGTTATACACAGAAAACGATGGTTAATGATGACGTGGTAACCGAATACGATTTTGCATCCAATGCCCTGTTAGCTGAGGTCACCAGTCTGACAGAATCACATCGCTATTTTCAGGAAAACACAACTATTCAGAATCTGTTGAATGAGATTCACGAAGCTGATCAACGTGTATCAACCTATCGTTACGAATACGACCACCTGGCAAACCGTTTGAATAATTTTATCAACGCTCACTATGCCTTCTTAAAAGAGAATGATGAGACTTGTTCCCTTGAAAAGAAGCCGCTTTTCGAAGCCGTGGTTTTAGAATAGATTCAGATCTCAGATTTCAGATTTCAGATTTCCTTATAAAATTTTAAATCTGAAATTTTGAGTTTGAAATTGATCTACCTCCACTTACTCTTTCCCCCCCTTTGATTTCCGGATTTTGCCCTGAATGTGGGTTTGTCTTTTGAAAAGCTCCGCTTGCCCGAAGGTTTCTTTTCGCGATCGCGGCTTCCATCTGACTTGCCTTCTGTCATTTCAACACGAACCATGCGGCCTTTGTATTCCATGCCTTGAAGATTGTCCTGAATACGCTGAGAATGATTTTTATCCACTTCAAAAAATGAATATGCACCTTTCAAGTCGATGCGGCCGATTACCTCTCGTGATACACCACAACGATCGCAGATCATGCCCAGTAATTTACCGGCATCAAGTCCATCCATCTTGCCTAAATTGATAAACAAGCGATCACCGGATACAAAACGTTCACCTCGCTGTCCGTCAGCCATCTTATCAGAACGGTTCAGGTCGGGTGAATCCCGATAATAATCCAGCAAGTGATTGAACTCAAGAAATGTAAATCGCTTAATTATTTCCTCTTTACTCAAGTGTTCAAGTTCAGTATTGACAAGCGGAAGAAAATCTTTCAGTTCGTTTTCTGCTACATGCACATCGCGGAGCCGATGAATCAGGTTCACCAATCGCTTCTGGCAAACCTCAGCACCGGT
>JAKEEN010000228.1 GCA_022616575.1 Flammeovirgaceae bacterium | reverse complement strand
GCATTATAATGATAAAGCAGGCCGAGTTGCTTAACCAATAGAATCAGATCTGAACCCACGGCCAGTGTTGACATGGAATCAAGACCCATGAAAATAAAAAAGCAAAAGAAGGCAGCAAAAATAAATGCGACCAATTGATTATTGGTGAGGGATGAGGCTAACATTCCGACAGAACAAAATACGCCAGCCAATAAGATCAGTCCTATATAGGAACCCATCACTCCCGCAGTATCAATATTTCCAATCGGGTTACCCAGTTGGTACACTGAAAAATAATACGTGGCTGTAGGGACAAGGGCAAGAAACACTAAGATGAAGCACGCAAAATACTTTCCCAGAATAATCTGCCAATCACTCAATGGCTTTGTACACAATAATTCAAGGGTTCCGGATTTCATTTCTTCAGCGAAACTCCGCATGGTGATGGCCGGAATCAAAAAGATGAAGACATACGGACTCAACGAGAAGAAACTGCTTAAGTCGGCAAACCCATAGTCCAACACAGAACTTTCAGGGAATACCCAAAGCAACAAACCCATGGCTACCAGAAACACACCGATCACCAGGTATGCGATCAGGGAATTGAAAAAACAGTTAAACTCCTTTACGATGATGTGAACCATGAAAAATCAGCGTGCAAAATAGTAAGACCTGTCAGGTTTCAAAAACCTAGTAGCCTATTATTGGTTGGTGAGTTGTCTGAAAACTTCTTCTAACGAACTCTCCTCTTGTTTTAATCCGACCAGCGAAAGTTTATTCTCCGCGGCAAATCGAAATAGTGAAGGGCGAATATCAACGCCAGACCTGCAAAAAACTTTAAACTTTGAACTTTCCACCTTTACAACTTTTTCAACTCCCTCAACCTTTTCCAGGTCTACTTCAGAGACCGATCCTTCAAATTCAATAATTATCACGGATTGTTGCTGACCGGCCAACTGATCAATTGAATTATCGGCAACGATCTTTCCTCTATTAATAACAACCACCCGGCTACACAAGGCTTGTACTTCCTGCATGATGTGCGTAGAGAAGATCACTGTTTTATCCTTGCTCACCGTCCGGATCAAGTTCCTGATTTCTAAAATCTGGTTGGGGTCCAGTCCCGTTGTAGGCTCATCAAGGATTAGCACACTGGGATTGTGCAACAATGCTTGTGCCAAGCCAACACGCTGCCGGTAACCCTTACTCAACGCCTCAATTTTTTTATTCTGCTCAAGAGCTAAACCACATTGTAAAATCATTTCAGCCGCCCTTTGCTCCAGCAACTTTCCTTTTAATCCGTACAATGAGCCAATGAAAGAAAGATATTCATGCACATACATATCCTGGTACAACGGATTATGCTCCGGCAAATAACCGATCACTTTTTTTACTTCAGGATTTGCTGAAACATCCAGGCCATTTACCAAAACCTTACCTTCATTAGCGGGCAAAAAGCCAGTGGCAATTTTCATCGTGGTTGATTTACCCGCTCCATTCGGCCCCAGGAATCCTACAATTTCACCCTCCTTGACTTCAAACGATATGGAGTCAAGCGCTTTTTGCTCACCATAAACCTTGGTTAACCCCTGAATACTCAATGACATGCTTTAACAATCAAATCTTTAACAAGCCGTTAACAATAAATCGGGTTACAACACAAAGAAAAGCCCGATTAAAGTTCGCTCTTTTATGTAAACGGCATTTAAATTTGCGAACCAATTCCACAAATTTGCGATTTATAATTTGATTATGATAAAAAGGATTTTAATTCTCATGACCATTGCCCTTCCGGGGCTTGCACAACCAGGGTATAAAATCGATTTTAAAATTGAAGGCCTGCGCGACACTACGGTGTACTTAGGATATTATTATGCCGAGGCTACCTATGCCAAGGATACTGCCATTATTAATAGCAAGGGCGAGTTTAGTTTTGAGGGGAAACAACCCCTGCCTCATGGCGTTTACTTCGTAGCCAAAAACAAAACCCGTCTCTTTGAGATGGTGATCAGCTCATCGCAGCGTTTTAAATTGGAGACCTCCACAGCCGATTACATTAAAAACATGAAGGTAACAGGCGATGTCGATAATAAGCTCTTCTTTGAGAACATGGCCTTCAACATGGAGCGTAATAAAGAGGCTGAGCCCTTCATTAAGGTTCTTCAGGATAGCACCATAGGTGAAGATAAAAAGAAAGAGGCACGCGATGGATTTGCCAAAGTGAACGACAAAGTAACGGCTTATCAAAACAGTGTTATTGAGAAATATCCAAAAACAGTGACTGCAGCTGTTTTCGGTGCTTCCAAAAAAATTGATATCCCGGAACCTCCCAAAAAAGCAGATGGCACGATTGACTCAACCTTTCAGTTGCGTTGGTACCGTGAGCACTTCTTTGATTATTTTGATTTGAGTAACGATGCACTCATTCGTCTGCCACAATCCCTTTATAGCAAAAAAGTAACCGAATACCTCGATAAACTGTATGCTCCCGATGCGGATACAGTAATGAAGGCCATCGATAAGATGGTGGCTAAGGCCAAATCAAACCAGGAGACTTTCAAGTATTTAGTCTGGACGTGCATGATTAAATATCAACAACCCGAGATCATGGGCCAGGATGAAATCTATGTTCGCTTGTTTGACAAATATTTTGCCAATGGACAAATGGATTTTTGGGTAAGCGCCAAGCTGAAGAAAAACCTGAAAGACTTTGCCGACAGATTGCGCCTGAGTTTAGTAGGCCAACCGGCCAAGAATTTGATTCTGCAGGATGGTGAGGGTAAACTTCGCTCGATGTATGATTTGAAAAATAAATACACCATTGTGTATTTCTTCGATCCTGATTGCGGCCACTGCAAAACAGAAACACCGAAAGTGGTGAGCTTTCTGAATAACACAAAGATGGATGTGGGTGTCTATGCTATCAGCGCAGACTCTTCGCTGTCAAAAATGAAAAAGTATGTGAAAGACATGAAGATGGAAAAATTCATTACTACTTGTTTTTACTACAGCGCTGTCGGGCATTACCAAAGTTTGTATGATGCAGAAACAACCCCCACACTCTATATCCTTGATGACAAAAAGAAAATCATAGCCAAGAAACTTCCTGCGGAAAGAATACAGGAGTTTTTAACCAACTATGAGAAATTCCAGGCAAAGAAGGCAAAAACAAAAGTAGCCGGAACAACACCTTAAGCTCGCTGGAAACAACCCTTCAAAAGGCTCGATTAAATATTAAATGAGCCTTTTTTGTAACATTTCAAAAAATAATTCGCTCTAAATGCAACTATTCAGCCACT
>JAKEEN010000032.1 GCA_022616575.1 Flammeovirgaceae bacterium | reverse complement strand
GTATCCACAGGTATGCTTTTTTAGTCTTGCTTCAAAATCATTAGTGTGTAGTAGGTACGATCAGAGCACATTAAAATGTAAACGTATTGCATAGGTAAACAATTGAAAAAAATCCTCCTTCGCCAAAGGCTTCGGAGGATAAAGCGGAGAGAGAGGGATTCGAACCCTCGTTCCGAACAAGCCGGAAAACGGTTTTCGAGACCATCCCATTCAACCACTCTGGCATCTCTCCTAAGACAGATCAAAAGTTGCTTCACAGGCATACAATGAAATTAATTTTTTGGAAAGATTATCATCACTAACTTTGTTCCAAAATTTAAAGGAGCCCCAACCAAAATCCAACTCTTGATGATTCGATTCGTATTGCTTTTTTTAACTGTTTTCACGCTTAATTCATTCAATTCCTCCCATTTCTTTAAAGTTGCTGATGTTATTTATGCTTCGCATGGGGGCTCGCATAAGTCATTAAATTCCCTCGACATTTACATTCCTGTAAAAGGAGGGGCAGCACCCGCAATCATCTGGGTGCACGGTGGAGCCTTGGAGTGCGGGAGACAAGGAGCAGGTTCAAGATAAACCTGATTTTTTTACAAAGCATGGGTATGTTTTTGTATCAGTCAATTATCGGTTGTCGCCCAACGTCAAAACATCCTGCTCATGCCCAAGATGTTGCAGATGCAGTAGCCTGGATCGCTAAGAATGCACATCATTACTCCATTGACCCTCGGCATATTTACCTGATGGGGCATTCAGCGGGGGCCCATTTAGTGTCCTTAGTAAGTACCGACAAATCTTACTTAGAAAAGGCAGGAGCATCCACTGATTTAATAAAAGGTACCGTTGTATTGGATGGTGCGGGCTATGATATTCCTCTGCTTATGAAGGAGGGGGGAGATAAATTAAAAAAAATATATGGTGAAGTGTTTGGTGAATCAAAAAAGGAATGGATAAATGCCTCACCGGTGCATCACGTTTCGGCAGAGAAAAATATTGCACCATTTTTTATTGCCCATGCCGGCAACAGGGAAATGGCAGAAAAAGAGGGAAAGATATTTTCAGAAACGCTTTCAAAAGCGAATGTGAGAAACCGGTTAGTTCACTATCCAGATCATAATCATATGACTATTAATCGGCTTTTTGGAAGTGAAGTGGATCCGGTTTGCAAGGATGTGATTGAGTTTTTGGGCTGGGTGGCAAATACGACCGTGGCAGAATCAAAGTAACGGCTTAATAATATTTACTACGGTTTCAGCTACAATCTTGTGACCTTCTACGTTTGGATGAATTCCATCCGCTTGATTTAATTTTTCATTCCCGGCAACACCCTCCAGCAGAAACGGGAGCAGGGTCGCTGAATTTTTTCTGGCAATCTCGGGGAATATTTTTTTAAAGCCCTCAGAATATTCCGGTCCCATGTTGGGTGGCACCATCATGCCAGCCACTACAATTTTTACGTTTGGGTTCCTGGCCTTCACCTTATCAATGATCAGTTGAAGGTTCTTGCGTGTATCGGTCAACGGTAATCCGCGTAAGCCATCATTAGCGCCTAACTCAAGCACGAAAATATCAATGGGCTGTTTGAGCATCCAGTCAATCCGTGATAATCCACCCGCGGAAGTCTCACCACTTAGGCCAGCATTAATAACCTTGCAGTTCTTTCCCAATTGTTTCAACTTCTTTTCAGCCAGGGCAGGGAAGGCCTCTTCAGGTGAAAGTCCGTAGCCAGCGGTAAGGCTATCACCAAAAAATAGAATAGTCTTTGGTGCGGAGGAGGCTTGTAAGAGAGTTCCCAGTAAAATAATTAAGACGGTTTTACCGACCATATTCATATAATTGAAACAATTTACTCTTAAAAACGATTTAACATTATTCAGGATCATCAAAAATCATGTCAAATATTGTACTTCAGGCCAATCAATTAACTAAAACCTATACTTCTGCACAGCGCAACCTGACCGTTATCGACTCGGTTAGTTTCGAGTGTGAAGAAGGTAATTCACTATCAATTATCGGACCATCAGGTAGTGGCAAAACAACGCTATTGGGACTTTGTGCAGGATTGGATGTACCTACTCATGGAACAATCTCGCTCATGGGCTTTAAGCTCAACAATATGAATGAAGATGATCGTGCCTATATCCGCAATCAATATGTGGGCTTTGTCTTTCAGAATTTTCAATTGCTTTCCACGCTCACAGCCCTTGAAAATGTAATGGTGCCTCTTGAATTACGCGGTGAAAAGAATGTATCAGCAAAAGCGAAAGAACTTTTATCGAGAGTAGGCCTCGCTGATCGGTTTCATCATTACCCGACACAACTATCCGGAGGCGAACAGCAACGGGTTGCCATGGCAAGGGCGTTTATTACAGACCCTAAAATACTTTTTGCCGATGAGCCTACCGGCAACCTTGATGATGAGAATGCACAACGTATCGTTGAGTTGCTGTTTGGATTGAATAAAGAACAAAAAACCACATTGGTTTTAGTTACACATAACCTTGAGCTGGCACAGAAAACACAACGCATTTTAAGAATGAAGGGCGGGAAGTTGGTAGAAGAATTGCCTGGAAGCATTCCATTGTTGGTAAGTCAGTGAATTTGATTTACAATTAACGACTAACGATTAACGATTAACCGATAACTGATAACTTCTCCGTGGTTGAATACATTGTTAAAATAAGACGAAACAAGAAAAGCATCTTCACCGACCCTTGGGTGTGGCGAATGGCCTGGCGTGATGCCCGCCATAATTTTTCGCGCTTGTTTTTATTTATGGCTTCCCTTATTACCGGTATTGCCGCGGTGGTTTCACTGGATTCACTAAACAATTCTTTACAAGGCGACATCGACCGGAATGCAAAAGAATTACTTGGCGCTGATTTGGTGGTTAACGGAAATAAAAAGTTTGATCCCGAATTATTGGCGGCTTTTGATTCCACTCACCTGGAGCAATCCAGCGAAGCGGATATGGCTTCCATGATCTTGTTTAAGAATAGCGGCCAGTCACGATTAATCAGGTTAGTTGCCTTACGCGGCCCATTTCCATTTTATGGGTCGATCGAAACTATTCCTTCTAATGCATATTCATTGATGCAGAAGGGCGGGTATGCAATGATGGATGAATCTTTGGCGAGCCAGTTTGAAGTAAGCTCCGGTGATTCAATCAAATTGGGTAACAGGACGTTTGCTGTATCAGGTGCGGTAACTAAAATTCCAGGAGGCGGTGGAATCATGGCTACATTCACTCCATCGGTTTATATTTCAATGAATGATTTGGATTCAACCGGGCTTGTTCAATTTGGAAGCCGTGTTAATTATAACCAGTTTTTTAAAATCGGATCTGAAGAACAGGTAAAACAAACCCTCGATACACTCCGACCTGTTTTGCGGAAATACGGCTACTCTTTTGACACGGTTCAGGAGCGAAAAGAAGATTTAGGCGAGGGCTTTTTATCCATTTATCAATTCTTCTCACTGCTTGCTTTTATTGCACTTATACTGGGTTGCATCG
Source organism: Flammeovirgaceae bacterium (assembly GCA_022616575.1). Taxonomy (GTDB): domain Bacteria; phylum Bacteroidota; class Bacteroidia; order Cytophagales; family Cyclobacteriaceae; genus JAKEEN01. The sequence goes on along the minus strand of JAKEEN010000032.1, from coordinate 8,470 downwards.
GTGTAGCAAGCTCTGTTCATATTTATGCGCGCGAGAAACGTGATGAGGTAGCTGTGTTGCGATGTGTAGGTTCATCTGGCTGGCAGGCGTTTAATATTTTTTTTATTCAGATTTTTATATTGGGGATCATTGGCTCCGTACTCGGATCAGCCATCGGGTTGGCAATCCAGCAACTTATTCCCGTATTTTTAAAAGGTGTTCTGCCCGTAGAAGTCACATTCTCGGTTTCATGGAGTTCCGTTTGGCTCGGACTACTTCTTGGTACAGTTGTATCCGTTTTATTTTCGATACTTCCCCTGGTAGCTGTTCGATTTGTGCCTCCGCTGACAGTTTTACGGGCAGATTTTGAAACCAAGAGAATATTTTCGAAGACAAAGTGGTTTGCTATTATTATGATCGGCTTGTTTCCGATTGCCTTCGCCACATTCCAAACAAAGAGTTGGATAACAGGGTTGCTTTTCTTTCTCGGTCTGTTGGCTGCCCTTGGTTTTCTAACGTTAGTAGCGATGGGTCTGCTGGCGTTAGTAAGGAAATATTTTCCGTCACAAGCAGGATTTGTATGGAGACATGCACTCTCGAATCTATTCAGGCCAAACAATCAAACCAGGGTGTTAATGGTCACCATTGGTTTGGGCGCTTTCATTATTTCAACCTTAAACATTATTGAAAAGAGTTTGTTGGGGCAGGTGGAGTTTGTTGGACATGAAAATCAATCAAACACCATTTTATTTGACATACAGGCTTATCAAAAGGAGGGGGTGGTAACCTTATTGAAAGAAAATAAACTCCCTGTTAACCAGGTGGTGCCCATTATCACTTGTAGACTAAGCGAGATAAAAGGAAAGTCAATTGAGCTCTTGCAGGCTGATACTACGGATGATATCCCCAACTGGGCATTAACACGGGAGTATCGCATTACGTATCGGGATTCACTTCACATTTCGGAAGAATTGATTTCAGGCGAATTGCAAAATAGAAAATCAACCAGGGGTTCTGTATGGGTGACAATTTCTGAAGGTTTTCACGAAGAGCTTCAGGTAAAAGCGGGCGACTCGTTGGTATTTGATGTGCAAGGTGTGCCCGTGAAGGTTCGTATTAGCGGCATTCGAAGAGTAGATTGGCCAAAAGACCCTCCGAATTTTATTTTTGTTTTCCCTACAAAAGTGTTAGAAGATGCACCACAAATTTTTGTGGCGACCACGCGCATTGATGATCAGGAGCAAGCAAATGTATTTCAACGTGCATTGATTTCAGGATATCCCAATGTTTCGCTCATTGATTTACGGCTGATACTAAGCACCGTGAATGGGCTATTTAACAAGCTCGCATTGATCATCCGGTTTTTAGCCATGTTCAGTATTGTTACCGGGTTGGTTGTGTTAGCAGGAGCCGTAATCAACAGCAAGTTCTTGCGAAGTAAGGAAAATGTTTTGCTGCGAACGATTGGAGCAAGAACGAAGCAAATCACCAATATTACCCTTATTGAATATGCCTATCTCGGCTTATTCTCCGCGTTGACTGGAATGGTGTTATCGATTGGGGGAGGTTATTTGCTCACTACTTTTTTCTTCAAAATAACTTTTGCTTTTGATTGGATGGAATTACTGATAGTAAGTGCGGGCGTAGTTGTGCTAACGATGACCATTGGTTGGTTTAACTCACGCGAAGTGATTAATACCCCGCCACTTCAAGTCTTGAGAAAGGAGAACTGATTAAAAGGTTAATCCGGCACTAATTTGAAAGATCGGGGCAAACGTAGCATCTGTTAGATCATTTCCACCGGAAGGTTGAGATAAAATGCCCAACTCAACAAACGGTTTTAGTTTTCCGGCAAAGAATTGCAGATCTACGGCACCATTAATGCCAAGGCCGGTACTACTCTCATCGTCATCATATGTTCGATAACCTACATTCAACATAGGCTTTATTAAAAGTGATTCGCTCGCGCTAAGACGGGCTTTGAAAGCTACGCCAAACTCATGCATGGCAAAAGAGTCATCAATTGCCCCCATGTAAGGCGAGGCATAATTATAATAGGCACCAATTCCGAACCGGCTTCCCATAGAGGCAAAATAATTATCGAATTGAATTCTTAGCAGGATGCTTTCACCAAATGAAGAATACTGGTCGAATTCGGCCAGGTATATTTCTCCTTCAAACAAATAGCCTAATGAGACGCTAAACTCTGTTTTTTTTAAATCTTGTGCCTGGACCGCGAGCGTTAGCACAAGTACAAAAACTGTGCAAAAGGCTTTCATAGGTGGATAAAGATTGGTTTACACAAAGTTTATCTGATTTTTAGGCCATTTGCAATCCTGACCATTTTTAAAATTTGAGCATTTATCTATTTTTGCGCTCCTTTACACACGGCACACCTCGCAAATAATCCGGGCCCTTAGCTCAGACGGTTAGAGCACCTGACTCATAATCAGGTGGTCGCTGGTTCGATCCCAGCAGGGCCCACAATTTATTTTATACATTTTATATTTTGCATAGCCCTTCATTGAGTCGATTTTATATTGGAGAAACTGAAAATTTTGAAGTTTGCTTAGCACAACATAGGGAAGGACCCAGCAGGTCCTATTTCTCTTTCTAATTTTATCCTTACTTTTCAGGATGAGTAAAAAACACAGAACTATTGTCATTCAAATAGTTCTCTTCATCACAACTCTCATCACAACAACTTTTGCCGGTTCGGAGTGGACCTACGGTAAATCTGTTCTTCTGGGTAATTATTCATGGTCTGATTTCGTGTCAGGCATGCAATTCTCAATTCCGTTTCTGCTCATCCTCACAGTGCACGAATTCGGCCATTACTTCACAGCGATGGTTCATAAAGTAAAATCATCGCTGCCCTATTATATACCGATGCCCCCGTTTTTTTATTCAATCGGTACACTGGGAGCATTAATCAGATTAAGAAGTAAAGTTCCATCCACAACACAGAATTTCGATATCGGTATTGCCGGGCCATTGGCCGGTTTTGTCATGGCGATGGTTGTATTATTTTATGGATTCCTGACGTTGCCCGAACCTGAATATATTTTTCAGATACATCCTGAATACGAACAGTATGGACTGGATTATGCACAACATGTGTATGTGCCTCGCGAAAACGTGTTGGATATTAGTATTGGCAAGAATCTGCTTTTTCTCTTCTTTGAAAATTTTGTTGGCGATCCAAGCCGTATTCCCAATCCTCACGAGATTATGCATTATCCAATACTCTTTGCGGGATTCCTATCACTTGTATTTACATTTTTGAATTTGTTGCCCGTGGGGCAGTTAGATGGCGGCCATGTATTGTACGGATTGATTGGCTTTAAAAGACATCGGATGGTTGCTTCAGTAATTTTTGTAGCCTTTATTTTTTATGCCGGACTTGGATACATTCGGCCAACAGATTCAATTGATTCACTCGTATGGAGCGTTCCGTTATTCATTGCATTTCTGGTGATTACATTTAAGGGATTACTATTGTCATGGATAAATACCATTATGGTTGCCTTACTGGTTTTTGCGACCCAGTTTTTTATCAGCTTGCAATGGCCGCAAGTAACTGGTTTTGAGGGCTGGCTTTTATTTGGATTTATATTAGGACGGTTTATTGGTGTGATTCATCCGCCCGTTGAAATTGAAGAACCGCTTGACAGTAATCGTCAGATTTTAGGCTGGCTTGCCTTATTGATTTTTGTGCTTTGCTTTACACCACAACCGATTACGGTTACTGCACCACCAATTTTGAAGTAATAAATTTTTGGCCTGCTTTATAGCGGATTAAATAGATTCCAGGAATTGGGTCGGTCAATTCAATTTTTGTTTTATTATCTTCCTGTGAGACTGAATGATTCACCGGTTGGCCAAGATTGTTTATTATGTGCAGAGCAGTTATTTGTCTTGATAAATAAAACACTCCCCGGTTTGGATTTGGAAACACGATAGTTGACCCAATATCTTCTTCATTGGATGTAACAACTGTGCTCTTGCCAAAATAAGGCCTGATCATGAGACTGCCTTGGATATCTGTATTTTGATTCCATTGGCCGTTCAGGTAATATTTCATCCGGTCGCCACTGTCGGTATTTTTGTCAAGTCCGAAGTAAACATTTCCATTCACATCCGATTTCCATGCAAAATAGAATGAACCTGAAACAACTACGGATTGTAAAAATTTGTGCATTAAAAATGTATCTCGCTTTTGCGAACTTGCCGGGATCAATTCTTCATAGAGCAAGCTATCTAAATCTCCATCACCGCTTTTAGGTTCGTAAACCTGAACCATCATATTCGAACTTGTTTCTGGTGTGCCACCGACATACGGGATGTATAGATGAACTCCAACCAGAGTGTCTGTCTTGTTAGACTGTAAGTCAAACCGATAGGCGCCAATCATGCCGGGTTGATTGAGGTAGGCAAAGTTTTCTGCTTTGCCATCATCATAGGCGTAAAAGTTATTGAGAATATAGGTAGTCTGAGTAAAATCATTGACCTTAAAGTTAAGAGAATCAAATCGATTATAGTGGTCCGCGTCACCCGTTCTGCCGTCTTTTGTATTTAATAGTATTTCAATTGAAATTGTAATTGAATCAGCAAGGGAACTAAAGTTTGAAGGAATGTTCAATTGGTCAATTTCATTTATTGGTGAAGTTACCCTCTCCAGAGGGCCGATACCATTGAGTACATCACTTAAAGGAAGAGAATCAGGTGTTGTAACAGTATTGCCGAAAAGATATTGGCCACTATCATAGTTTGTAATTGTTATTTCGGGTAAATAATTTACAGTCTTAGCTTTATTATGATGTAAATTATATGCGCCAAAACTAATGTCACTAAAGATTGAGTCGAAGTGGGTTAAGGGCACGGCCATGTATTTACCAAACAAAGGAGTTAAGTAAGATGTAATTGCCCTGTCAGCAAAGGAGATGACAACAGGATTGTGTAAATAACCTAAATAAATATAATCGAGGTGCCATGAATCATAGGCACCATTTTGCCGGCCGAATGATCGAAATTGAAATTGGAATTCATCATACAAGTAAGTTCCCGTAACCTTAAAAAGTGTATCATAAAATACAGTTGGATCATAAGTGCCTGATGTATTTTGAAACCTGGCAATCTCAGTCCAGATGCCAGTGCTGTCCTTGAATTCTAATGCCAAAAAGTCCTGACCTTCCGGTGTATTGCTGTTCCCTCTCCATTGAAAAAAGAAACTGAGATAAATAGAGTCTTTATCAATTGGGGGTACATTAGATAAATCGATAGGTCGAGAAGTTAGTTCATCGGTATATCCATTTGCGTCTTCAGATGCATACGGATTACCGTTGGCGTTGAGTCCATCAAGTGTAGCCACATTAATGGATGGGGGGTTTACACCTGCCCCGGTATTGATCCAGGCAGTGCTGCTGTTAATAACCCAGGAAGAATCATCCGGGAAGCCGGTGGCATTTGTTGAAAAGTCATCCCAAAAAGGGATGGTGAGTGGCACAGACTGTAGCCGTGCTGAATTTATCGAGGGCGGTGTTCTTAGCAAAGGTCGCTCAACAATCTGGCCATGTGAGGTCAAAGAAATGACGAGTAGAAAAAATGTTATACCCCGAACCAAAATTTATGCATTAGTTATTTTCTTCTTCTCCATCATCGCTGGGTGCTGGGGTTCCCTTTTTACCCACCCACAAATCAACGACATCACCCACCTTAATATTTTCATTAGGTGAGGGCTTTTGTTTGATAACCACAATAGGCTCTTCACTATTCAATGTATCACCAACTACTTCTACAACACCAATGCTCAGGTTAGATCCGAATATCGGAATTTTTGCATCTTCCAGGGAGTAGCCCAAAACATCCGGTGCAGATACTGTATTGCTGCCACCATCTTCAACCACTAAATCAATAATTGACCCTTTTGGAATTCGAAACCCTGGCTCAAGCTTTTCTCCTTTGTACTTCATGGCTTTCACCAGATTCAAGAAGGGTCCTCGTACTAATTCAACCCGGCCTCTTTTTAATTCATTGCCTCTTAATACAGCTTCTGCATTGATCAGTGACCCATCCACCAAGTTAGGCATAGGCACTGTTGGCGGGTTAATTCGGTTCAGTGAAATATATACGACCCGGTTTTCTTTCACCTTAGAACCTGCTTTGGGATATTGTTTCAGTATAGAGAGTGGAGGGTAGTCTTCCGAATAGGACGAGTCATTCACCTCATACCGAAGGTTGCGCTTAACCAAAAACTCTTCAAGGTCTTTTATCTGCATACCCTCTACATTGGGTACCGTAATTGTTTCTCCATGGTTGGTCGTTGAAGGCAAATAAGCATAGAAGTACAAAATACTCATGAATACGATAATCCCAACGGCAATCAAAACATGTGTAAGGAGAGCACCAAGGTTACTTTTACCGAATACGTTCAAAATTTAGCTGATTTAAGTATGGACAATTAGCAAATATATTAATCAGAATTGAAGTGATGACTGAAATTCTCTTTCCAGTCGTTTGTTACGGTTATACCTCTCTTCAGCCAGTTGAATGAGCCTGGAGATCAAATCGCTAAATCCAATTCCCCGTTCTTTCCACATCATGGGAAACATGCTTGAGTTGGTAAAACCGGGTATGGTATTAATTTCATTTACATATACTTTTCCCCTGCTCGTAAGGAAAAGATCGACCCGCGAAAAATCTTCGCACGATAAAGCCTGGTATGCTTTCAACGACACCTCCCTGATTTTTTTTATTTCAGAGGTCTTTAATTTGGCAGGCACGTCAATTCGCACAGCCTCCGGGTCTACGTATTTTGCATCGAATGTATAAAACTCATACTTGGGATTGATCACAATTTCTCCAGGGTTTGATGCTTCAGGCGGATCGTTACCCAAAATGGCACATTCGATTTCGCGGCCCTTAATAAACTCCTCAATAAGTATCCAGTTATCGTACTGAAACGCATCATTTAATGCCTTCTTAAAATCATTACGGTTCTTCACTTTTGATACACCTACCGATGATCCCAGGCTGGCCGATTTTATCATGAAGGGAATTCCCATTTTTTTACTGACTTGCCCAAATTTTATCTTCTCCTTTTCCGAATAGTGAAAGGTAAGGAAGTTGGTAACGGGTAGTCCTTTCTCTTTCAATAATTGTTTGGCAACAATTTTACTCATCGATACAGCCGAGCCGAGCACACCAGATCCCACCATGGGGATATCCATAGCCTTGATCAATCCCTGAATGCTTCCATCTTCACCATCGGTGCCGTGAAGCATCGGGAAAATAATGTCAGCTTTAAATCGCGTATCGCTGGCAAGAAGAATGAAGCCGGGGTTATGCGGATCAAGAATCAACCCCAGGGCTTTACCCTGCTCGATGTCTTTTGAAACGCCATTAGTCAGGAACCACTGACCGCTTTTACTTATGCCGATAGGTATAGGTTCAAAGAGGTCTTTGTCTATATATTCAAAAATGTTTTTAGCTGAGTTAACGGAGACGCCATGCTCTACAGACCGACCACCGTAGAGAATAGCAACTTTTTTTTGGTTGGACATTAAATACTAATTTCTTCAAAGATAAAAAACTTGGCGTGAGGGAGTTATCTGGCAATGATTTTTGTGGTTGAATATTGCCCATTAATGTTAACACCAATTATATAGAGACCCGGGATGTTTACATTTACAGGCACAGTTTGATTCAGCATATCAGCTAAAAATTCGTGCTTTACCGGCCTTCCCAGTGCATCGATAATTTCGATTTCCACAGGTTGATAATCGGGCAGGTTAAAAGTGATGCCAAAGGATCCTTCTTCTGAATGTGTTATCAGGTAATTATTGGCCGGGCGAAGTGGAGTCGGATCGTTGGTAAGGAATAGTTCAATGTTATCGAGATAGACATTGTTGCCATTGTCATTGGTAACAGCAAAGGCAACGACTACCTCACTATTACCCAAAAAAGGTTGAAGGTCGATGTACCCTAAAGACTTATTGGTCCAGTCTTCTTTGTCAGTTGGGACATAATCAAGAGTGGAGGATTGATTACTTAATGCGGAACCAGAAAGATCAAAGACCTGTGTTAAGGTACTACCACAATCATTTGAAATAAATGCCTGCAATCTTTCTTCGCTGCCTGATCGTTGCGCATAGGTATAGTCAAAGTGAAGGCTGGCTTCATTCAAATTGCTTAAATCAAAGATGGGGCTAACAATCCATGCCTGATCACTCAATGTAGTGTTTGAGAAAGAGTTAAAGTACAAGGATTGACCGTAATTGGTCATGCGGGTGTTCCAATCCATTCCATCAGTTGGGTTCAGTATGGTCCACGCATCAAACGATGAATTGAAATTTTGCCGGAATGGTGTTAGAAGTGTGTTGTTGTTGGCCGCGACTTTCCAGGTAATTGATTCGTTATCAGAATTGTCATCCGGAATCCCATTTGGCTGGTCCAACACAACTGTTATATCGTTTGTGCCCTGTTGAACCTG